>JBHHZN010000007.1:0-19524 GCA_046758155.1 Acidobacteriota bacterium
CTTCTCTTCCGCGTCCTGATGAAGGTGCGGGGACAGGAGGGAGCCATCCAGGCGGGAGAGTACGAATTCACGAGGGCGCTGTCACCCGTGGAGGTTCTGCACAAACTGGTGGATGGGGACGTTCTGCGCCACAAATTGACGGTGCCCGAAGGACTACGGCTGGATGAGATCGCGGACCTCGTCGACCAGAATGGGTTCGGGTCCCGTGAAGGTTTCCTCCAGGCGACGCGGCGCACGGACCTCATCGCCGACATCGACCCCGACGCCGAAGATCTCGAGGGGTACCTCTTCCCCGACACCTATTTTTTCCCACGGGGTGTGTCAGAAGACGAGATCGTCGAGGAGATGGTCAAACGGTTTCGCCGGGAGCTGACTCCCCCCCGCCTCGCCCAGATGCGCGAGCACGGACTGAATCTGCGAGGGACCTTGACACTGGCTTCCCTGGTCGAGAAGGAGGCCCAGCGCGATGATGAGAGGCCCCGGATCGCGGCCGTCTTTTACAATCGTCTCAAGCGGGGAATGCTCCTGCAGTGTGATCCGACCGTTGTCTACGCTCTCATCCGGGATGATCGCTACCGGGGGGCGATCTACCGATCCGACCTGTCTTACGATTCGCCGTACAACACCTATGTCCACGCGGGCCTGCCACCGGGGCCGCTCTGCAGCCCCGGATTGCGCTCCCTGGAGGCGGTGCTGCAGCCGGCTGTGACCAAGGATCTTTATTTCGTGGTCAGTGGCCCCGGACGACATGAATTCTCCACGAACGCACGGGATCACGAGCGGGCCGTCCGGCGCTACCGGCGAGAGATGAGCCAGCTGAAGGCCGTCCCGTGAGGGGGGCGGGCGTGATGATTCTCCCGTCCCGCCGCTCCGCCCGAGCCGTGGTCCACGCGTGAAGCGGGCGTTCGGCGTCATCGCGGGCCTTGTCATCACCCTGACGGTCCTGGGGGGATATTACGTCCACGACGTCGGGGGGAAGACGTTTTCCTCGCTCGGCGTCCTGGTGGCCTTCGCGCTCCTGATGATCCCGTATTTCGCGCTCGGTTTCGACCAGATCGTCGACGCCCTGCGAGCGATCGGGAGATCCAGCCGTATCCGACTCCTGAGCATGGGGTTCTTGCTTCTCGTCCCGGGGATCGTGGTCCTGGTCAGCGAAGGGGGAAGGTTCTCCATGAGGAACATGGAAAACATGGGGATCCTGGTCCTCTACGTCGCCGTGCCCATCGTGCTCCTCTCCGGCTGGGGCCGGCAGACGGGGCCGAGGCCGTCGATGATCGACCTCGTGACCCTCTTGCTGCTCTGGCTGCCGGTGGAGATGAAGGCATTCGCTCACCTGTGGAGCGTGCCGGCCGGCAACCCCTCGTATGTTCTCGCCAAAGCCCTGGCCATGGAACTCGCTTTGTTCTGTTTCGTCGTGGTCCGTCGGCTGGAAGGTGTCGGCTACCGTTTCCGGTTATGCGCGGCGGACATGACGGTCGGCACGATCGCCTTGTCCGCTTTTCTCGTCTTCGCGGTCCCGGCGGCGCTCGGCACCGGCTTCGTCTCCTTCCAACCTCACTGGAACGGCATGGGGCGGTGGCTCCTGATGTCGCTGGGAATCTTCTTTTTTATCGCTCTTCCCGAGGAGGTCCTCTTTCGTGGCCTCATCTTCAACATGCTCCAGCGCATGATAAAGGTCGGGGGACCCTACGCGGCTCTCGTGATCTCCTCCTTCATTTTCGGCCTTGCTCATCTGAACAACCCGCCCGGCGACTGGCGATACGTCCTGCTGGGCACGATGGCTGGGATCTCCTACGGCTGGGCTTACCTTCGGACGGGGAGTTTGCTCTCGTCGGCTTACACGCACGCGATGGTCGATATCATCGCTCGCACCCTTTTCGGGAAAGGGTCGGCCTGACGCAGGGTTTCGTTTTTCACTTGACCCCCCGAGATGCCGGTCGTAATATGCGTGGCCTCACTGCACCACCCCGCAACGCCTCTTACCTCGGGACCCAGACCATGCAGGCACGCTGGAAAAACCGGATCGCGGGACCCGGCAACCCGCGATCCCCCCGTCAGGGCGTCGGCTTCCTCCGGATCGACGAGGTCGCCCTCCTGGCCGGTCAGCTCGTGGGTTCCCGTCGCGGCGCCAGGAGGCTTCTCGGCCTGCAGATGGAGCGCGCCTGGGGCCGTGCCGTCGGGGAGCCGGTGCGCGTCCTGACGCGGCTCCGGCGCCACGATCGGGGGGTCCTGACCGTCGATGTTCCCGATGCCTCCTGGAAAAAGGAACTCGATCGATTGAAACCGCGTATCCTGTCGCGTCTGAGCGGGTTGCTGCCGGATTCCAAGGTGGAGAGAATCGAGTTCCAGGTTCAGGCCCCGGGATCGTCCCCGGGGGAACGGAGGCAGGACCGACCGGTCGCCCGGCACCGCGCGGAAGGCCCGGCGTCGAGCCTCTCGGACGCTCTTGCTCCCGTGGCGGGAGTCGAGCCGGAGGAGAGTGGCGCGGATCGTCTGGCGCACCGGCTCGGCGACGTGATGCGCCGGTACCTTGCGCGCAGCAAGGCGTGTTGATCGCGGCGCACCGTCAGGTTGACACACCATGGGCCGTTTGCTATCGATACAGGCGCGCCTCACGAGGGTCGGCGCGGGCAACGCCCCAACTGCCATCGAGACAGAGGGCAGGCAGCCGTTGACGTTCTCGCGTTGCGTGGAGAGATCGGCTTGATCGAAGTCAAGGGACTCACCAAGCGATTTGGAGGCCGCCTCGCGGTAAACAATATCTCCTTCCATGTCGGCAAGGGGGAGGTCCTCGGTTTTCTCGGTCCCAACGGAGCGGGAAAGACCACGACGATGCGGATCCTGACCTGCTACATGCCGGCCACGTCGGGCACGGCGACGGTTGCGGGCTTCGATGTGTTCGAGCAATCGATGGAAGTTCGCCGTCGCATCGGCTATCTGCCCGAGAACCCGCCGCTGTACGATGAGATGACCGTCACTTCCTATCTCGATTTCGCCGGGAGGATCAAGGGAATTCCGGGCCGCCACATCGGGCGGAGAATCGACATCGTCGCACAACGCTGCGGACTGGAGGACGTCCTGCACCGTGTGCTCGGCCATCTTTCACGAGGATACCGGCAGCGGGTCGGCCTGGCCCAGGCCCTGATCAACGACCCGCCCATTCTGATCCTGGATGAGCCGACCGTGGGGCTCGATCCGGCCCAGATCGTGGAGATTCGCAAGATGATCAAGGGGCTGGGCGACGACCACACCATCATCTTTTCCACGCACATTCTGCCCGAAGTGGCGGCGACCTGCACGAATCTGGTGATCATCAACGAGGGCAAGGCCATGGTCGCCGGTTCCCTCGACCAGATCTCCTCGCGCGGCGGCAGGTCGAGGCTCCTGGTGCAGGTGATGCGGGACAGCGCGAGCATCGCCGGGCAACTGCGAGAGATTCCCGGGGTCTTCGCGGTCACCGCGGACGGAGGGAGGCCCGGCCGGTATGCCCTCGATGCCGAGGTCTCCGATGAGCTGAGGGAACGGGTGGCCGGAATGATCGTCTCGAAGGGATGGGGACTTCTGGAGATGACGCCGGTGGTCCCCTCACTCGAGGAGATCTACCTCAGCGTGACGGCTCGTGCGTCCGAGCCGGTGGTGGCATGAGAAACATCCTCACCATCGCGAGCCGGGAGGTGCGGTCTCTGTTCGTTTCACCGCTTGCCTACGTCATCACGATCTTTTTCACGTTCATCATGGGCTGGTTCTTCGTCGGTCTCGTGGCGGCCTATTCGGATTACTCCATGCGGGCCTCGATGAGCCAGGCCGCGGCGCAATTCAGCGTCGACGATATCATCATTCGTAATTTTTACTCCACGCTGGGCGTGATCATGATCTTCGTCGCCCCCATCCTCTCGATGAGGGTGCTCGCGGAGGAGAGGAGGCTGAGAACAGCCGAGATGATCCTGACCGCGCCGGTCTCGACGATGCAGCTGGTGCTCGGCAAGTACCTCGGCCTGATGTTCTTCCTGGGATTCATCCTCGGACTGACCTTGGTGTACCCGATCTATCTGGTCTTCGCGGGAGTGGCTCCCGAGCCCGGACCGCTCATCGCCGCCTACACCGGCGCCTTTCTCATGGTGGGAGCGTTCCTCGGGATCGGCCTGTTCAGCTCCTCGCTGACCTCGAACCAGATCGTGGCCGCGGTGGTGGGTTTCATCATCTGCCTGTTCTTCTGGATCGTCGGATTCATGGGTGATATCGGAGGGGCCGCCGAGAACCTGGGGCCGTTTCTCAAGAGCCTGTCCATCGCGGAACATTACAACGATTTCCTCAAGGGAGTCATCGAGACCCGATCGGTGGTGTTCTACGTGACCTTCATCGGGTTCGGCTTGTTCCTGACCGGTCGCGTTGTCGATTCGATGCGTTGGAGGTAGGAAAGAGTGGAGGCGATCAAGCGGTTCGCCGGAGCGATGGGCATTCTGCTGCTGGGCGCTGGAGCCGTGGTTTTCCTGCTGATGCGCGGGCATCCTGCGGTCGCATGGAGCCTGGTCGGGGCGGGGGCCTTGCTGGCGGCGGGTGGGCTGGTTCTCAATCTCGGGGAAGTCGTCGACTTTTTTCGCGGCCGACCGGTGCGCTACGGAGCGCATTCCGTCTTCTACTCTCTGATCGTTCTCGCGATCGTCCTGGCCGTGAACTTTCTCGCGAGCCGGCACAACCGGCGGTTCGACTTGACCAGTGAAGGCCTTCATACCCTCTCGCCGCAAACCGTCAAGATCCTCAAATCCCTCGACCAGGACGTCTCGCTCGTTGCCTTCTATATTCCCGGATCCGCCGAGCGCCAGAAAGCGATCGATCTGATCGACTTGTACAAGGAGCAGACCAGCAGGATCGCTACCCGTATCCTGGATCCTTCGCGAAACCCCGCCCAAGCACGAGCCTTCAAGTTGGACGTGGTCCCGACGGTTATCGTCTCCTCCGAGGCGGGCAAGTCGCGCGTGACGCCGTCCACTTTCAATCCTCTGACGGAGGAGCAACTGACCAACGCGTTGATCGCAACGACCACCAAGAACAAGCCTGTGGTTTGTCTGACAACAGGTCACGGGGAAGGTGGCATGGACGATCCCAAACCACGGGGGTTCCAGCGGGGCGCGGATGCGCTGCGGCAGGAGAACGTGGAGCTGCGCGAGGTGCGGCTGCTCGAGTCCGGATCGAGCCTCGATGAATGCTCCTCGGTCCTCGTCGCGGGGCCGACGCATGCCATGCTGGAGGCGGAGATCCGGCAGTTCGAACAATATCTGGACCAGGGGGGCAAGGCGCTTGTCTTGAGAGAGGCTCGTACCCAAACGGGCCTCGAGCCGGTCCTCGAACGATACGGCCTGAAGGCCAACGATGACGTCATCGTCGACGTGAATCCTCTCGCGCGCGTCATGGGGGGCTCGCCCGCCATGCCGGTCGTGTACGAGTACGGCACGAACCCGATCGTCCGGGATTTCCAGGGGCTGGCGACGATATTTCCGACGGTCGGCTCGGTGCAGATCGTCGATCCGTCGGATCCGGACGTGAGAGTGGAAAGCCTCGCGCGCACCAGCGAGCAGTCCTGGGGGGAGCTGGGGGATCTGCAAGTGCCGGTGTCGCTGGACCCCGCGACGGAAAAGACAGGCCCGCTGAACGTCGCGGCCGTTGCCACCCGTGAACACGAGGACGAAGGGGCCGCGGCGGCGGAAGATCCTTCGACCGGCGCGGAGAAAAGCGCGGACGGCACCACCGCTGGATCGGGGAAAAAGACCCGTATCGTGCTGTTCGGCGATTACGATTTCGCCTCCAACAGCTACCTGATGAAGGCCGGCAACGAGGACTTGCTCCTGAACACGGTCGCGTGGCTCAACGAACGTTCCGACCTGGTCTCCATCCGCGCCAAGCGCAGGACTTCCCAGCAGCTCATGCTGACAAGCGAGCAGTGGATGATCCTGCTTTTCTATGGCCTTCTGATGCTGCCGGCGATCCTGACCGCGCAAGCGCTCCACGTCTTCCTGAAGCGGCGCCGGCTCTGAGTCATGGGCCTACGCAATACACTTGTCGCCTTGCTCGTGCTGGCGGGATTGGTGGGTTTCATATACTACTATGAGTATCGAGGAGAGCCCGCGCGGGAAGCGGCCCGTGAAGCGGAAACGAAACCGTGGATCTTCGAACGCGATCAGATAGCGGCGATCGCGATCGCTCCGTCTCAAGGGGAACACTTGCGACTTCGCAGGCAAGATGACACCTGGAGGATCACCTCGCCGATCGAGACGCTCGCCGATTCCGGGAAAGTCGATAACCTTCTCAACAAAGCGCGGTTCCTTCGGATCAATCGGACCATCGAGCATGTCACCCCGGCGGAACGAAAGGCGTACAAGCTCGACCCGCCCGCCGCGCGTATGACGCTCCAGAGATCGGAGAACCCTGACGGGGCGGATGACTTGACACTCGCCATCGGTGACAAGGCCCCCGTCGGCGAGGGGTATTACGCCCTGAAGCCGGGGGAGGACGACGTGATCCTGCTGAGCGGGGGCATCGAGGAGATCCTCGCGGCCGGCGCGAAGTCCCTCCGATTGAAGAAACTGGTCGGAGTGGACAGCTGGAAGATCACATCATTCAAGGTCGAGGCGGGGGACAGGTCCCTCGAGGTGAAAAAGACCGGCGATCTGTGGAAGCTCGCCCGGCCGGTGCCGTTTCCCGCCGATGCCGGCCGGGTGCAGCAGGTGCTGGATAGTTTGGCGTCGGCCGAGGCGGTTGATTTCGCATCGGAAGATCCCTCCGCTGAGGACCTGAGACGCTTCGGATTGACTCCGGAACCGCTGGTGATCGAGGTGCTGGCTTCCGACGCGAACATCCCCGTTCGGGCCACCCTCGGTGCGAGCGACCAGGCCGGGCATGTCTATGCCCGGCGCGGGGATATGCGAGCAATCTTGAAGATAGACGCGAAGGTGAGCGAGACGCTTCACGATGCCCTCGCGCGGCCGCAGACCCTGCGCGATGCCCGCGTGGCGCCCATCAACAGGTTCGGCCTCACTCGCATCGCGATGCGTAGTCCGGGAGGCGAGACCCTCCTCCTCAAGGATGATGGGTCGAAATGGCACTGGGGAGGGGAGAAGGGGTCAGTGGTCGATTCCGAGAAGATCAACGCCTTCCTGGACGCGATCGAAGCCCTGAAGGCCGAATCGTTCGTCGATGAGGGCTCGCCGGCGGAGCCGTCCGCCGCGCCGTTCTCCGTGACGCTGTCCGAGGGCGAAGACGAGGCCGTGCGAAGGGTCATCACAATGCGATTTCTTCGCAAAGACGGCGAGAGGGCTTACATGGCATCCAGCGCGGCGGCGTCGCTGTACGTGCTGCCCGCGGAGAAGGTGGACGCCCTCATCAAGTCGGCGGACGAGATCCATGAGCCGCCGGCCAGTCCTGATCCGAGTGAAAGCAAGGGAGACAACCAGGGAGGATGATGATCGTGGATGAGGCGAAGCGATCTCCGCGGAGCGGGCGGTTCCTGGTCGCCTGCCTCCTGCTGGGGAGTGCGGTGGCAGGCCCTGTGGCGGCCCCTCCTCCTCGCACGGGCGGCCTCGAGATCGAGCTCGTCCAGGAGGAGCCGGTATATCTCAAGCAACACTTTAAGTTCAAGGTCTGGTTCATAAATCACGGCCAAGGTACTGTGACCATTGAACCGGATGCCTTGGCCCCGGAGCGATTCACGGTGATCGACGACAGGGGAAGAACCCCTCGAAGACTCCAGGATCCCCCCCCGGTGCTCACGGAGGCGGTCAGCTTGAAGGGGCGCAGCCGGTACGAGGCAGTCGTGGACCTCACGGCATGGTACCCCCGGATCACCGCCAGACGCCGGTCGTGGAAGATCCGGTGGACGCAGGCGCGTCGGACGGAGGGACCGCTCGAGGTGAAGGTCATCCGGAGCTATGACCCGCTGAGGGATCGGACGGCGGAGGTGACGACGGAACTGGGGACGATGACGTGGGTGTTGCTTCGGGAGTACGCGCCGAACCATGTGAAACATTTCGTCGACCTCGCGCGGGAAGGCTTCTACGACGGGCTCTCGTTCTTCCGTGCCATACCGGGGATCCAGGTCGAGGGCGGGGACCCGAAGGAAGATGGAACCGGGGCTTGGAAACGACTGATGATGGGAGAGATCGCTCGGGACCTCGAGGTGACACAGGGGATGGTCGGGGCGTCTCGCAAGGCCACGTCGATGACGAGTGATTCGATGTTCTTCATCACGCTGAGGCCGCTGAGCTTCATGAAGGGCAAGCACACGTTTTTTGCCAGGGTATCGGACGGCTGGGATGTCCTGGGCAAGATAGCCCGGCGGGAATCGACCGGAAACACCGGTCTGGGTGAGCCGTATCTGCTCCAGCCGCCGGTGCGCATCGAGAGGATAAGAATCCGCCGCTGATCCGCTGCCTCCCGGATGCGCTCGTGGTGTCTCACGGCGCAGAGCGCGGCCCGCGGGGCGAATTTCATGAAACTCCACGGCGCCGTCGACGTTCAAGTAGTTGCAGAGAGCGGCGCCGGTGAGGTGTCCGCGTGGGTTGCCGGGCTTCTGGCCGGGAAGCTCGGCAACCCTCTGCGTTTTCGCGCCGCTCGAGGTCTCATGTCTCCGGGTCCAGGCCGTGCGGGCGCCGGATCAATCGGCGCCGATCTCGCACCCTGCACCAGTTACCGCGGGATTCGCTCGGGGTCGTCGGATCGCCGGTCCCCGGGACCGAGCCGTTGGCTCCGCTCCATGTAGGTGCGCGCCGCGTCCGGGCGGCCGGCTTTCAACGAAAGGCGGGCGGCGAGGCGAAACAGATCGGGATCGTCGAGGTGGGTCGCAAGCAGGGGGCGCACGACCTGTAGCCCCTCCACGGCACGGCCCTGGCGTTCGTAAAGGGACGCCAGGTTGAAGCGTGCGTCCTCCAGGCCGGGATCCAGCTCGAGCGCCGTGCGGTAATGGGTCTCCGCCACCGCCCAGCGGCCGCGCCGCGAGTGGATGAGAGCCATGTTCGCGTGGGCCGGCGCCAGGCCCCCGTCGAGCGCCAGCGCCTCGCGGCAGGCGGCGTCGGCGGATGGGAGGTCCTCGAGGGCCACCAGCATCGCGCAGCGGTCGCTGAACGCTTCCGCCTGACGGGCATCCAGCCTCGTGGCCTGGAGGTTCTGCTTCAAGGCTTTGTCGATGTGCCCCGCCGAGTACAAGGCGCGGGAGAGGTACAATCGAACCAGAGGATCCTCGGGTTCCATTCTTGCGACAGTGGCGAGCTGCCGGGATGCCTCGAGGGGGCTCCCCCTTGACATCAGCAGGTACGCCAGAAGCATCCTGGGCATGCGTCGAGTGGGCTCCCGCTCGACGATCCGATCGAGCAGATCGCGTGCGTGCTGTTTCATCCCGGCGCGCATGAAGGAAACCGCGCGAAACAGATCCGAGGGAATGCGTCGGGCCCGCAGGACGCCCATTCCGGCGGCCCAGGTTCGTTCCTCGCGCAGCGCATGCGCCCTGCGCGTCAATTCAGAAGCCAGCTTCCTGTCGGATCCCGCCAAGGCGGCCGGGTCCACACGATAAGGCTCGATCGCTTCGATGATTCCCCCGAGGGTGTCTTCGTGCAGGGCTGCCGGAGCGCTGAACTCCAGGGCGAGACGATCCTCGGTCTGGATCGCCGCGTGGGCCGAAAAGGCGCGAACGCCCCGCTCATCCATGACGAGAAGCTGCAGGAGATCGGCGGGGAGGTAGAGTTCCACACGGTCGAGATCTTGCTTGACCGCCGGATGGCTCATGGCTCGGGCGAGACGGGTCGGATCGATCGCCAGCGGCTCGTTGGAGCCGAGCAGGAGAAAGTCGCCGCCGGCCGTCGATTCCTGCCAGAGCGTAACGTGGGGGAAGGCATCGGCGAACGTATGGACAACGGAACGGAAATCCTCCGGTCGCAGTCCGTATCCCTGGAGCCACTGGCACATGAACCCGCCGCGCGCAAGCCGGCTGCGGGCGAGGGAAAAGAATTCCCGTGTGAACAGGGACGCCTCGCCGGCGATCCAGGGGTTGGAGGGCTGAGATGCGATGATGTCGTACGTCCTGTTCCGAAACAGCAGCCAGGCTCGAGCATCCCCCACGACCAGACGCGTGCGGGGGTCGCGCAGGGCGTCGTGGTTGACGTCCCTGAACAGGTCGGCCGCCTCGACGACCTCCGGGGAGATCTCGACGACGTCGACGGTCTCGCTGGGGTGGGTCAGGGCCGAACCCAGGCTGACGCCGCTGCCGAGACCGATCACCAGGACGCGCGCCGCGGTGGTTCCATTCATCGATTCGCGCACCAGCAGCGGCAGCTGGGCCGTGAGGATCTGGGTCTTCATGTCACCGCCGGTGGAGGCATCGGTCTTGCCGTTGACCTGCATCGAGAGGTGGCCCGAGGGAAGGTGCCGGACGGTCACGAGCGCGCGGGCTCCTTCCGCCAGGTAGAGGACCTCGCCACGCTGGCGCATGATCTGCGCCAGCGCGGGCGCGTCCGGTTCGGCGGCCGCGGCATTGTAGAGAGGGCTGTAGAGGAACGGACCCGAGCTGAGCAGTTCCGGGCTCCAACCCGGCGAGCTCGCCGCAACCAGCAGGAGGGCCACCATCACGGCGAACCCCGTACGGGCTCTCGGCGCGGGCCGGGCCAGCAGGACGCAAGCCGTCAGGATGAAGGCCGAAGCGAGCAAGGTCCGGCGCGAACCGGCATGGGCCATGAGGGCCAGGTAAGCGAGGGGAGCGCCGATCAGGTTTCCCAGGGAAGCCGCCGCGGAGGCCTCGCCGAAGGCGGCCGACTGAAAGGGCCGGCGTTTCTCGAAGGACGACGTTTCCAGATGAATCCCGCACACCAGGGGGAAGACGGCGCCGATCCCGAGGCAGGGAAGCGCCGCGACAAGAAAAACGAGGATGAACGCCAGCGCCGACGGCATCCATGGCAACAGTGTCGACGCCGAGCCCATCGCGATCCAGCCCGAGAGTCTGGTCACGAGAAGGGGCATTCTCCCGAGCAGGGGATCGCTGAAAGCCACGGCCGACGCGGCGCCCAGACAGAAGACAGGCAGCCATCGATCGGGCATGCGGGCGCGGGCCGAGAGACGCGCTCCGGCGAGATAGCCCATCAAGAGGCCCGTGATGACGGCGGCCAGGACAAGGCTGGCGGCCTGAGCCGACGAGCCGAAGGAAAGATACGCGAGGCGCGTCCAGACTACTTCGAGCGCCGTCAGGGCGATGCCGGTGAGCAGGAGCATCCCGAGAAGCGGAAGGCGGGACCGCGGGCGTCTTCCCTGGCCGCCGAGAGACCGTGGGGGATCAGGACAGCGATCGGAGAGGGGGCCCGTGCGAGGGGCGCGTTCGTTGATCGATGCCGCGATCGCCAGGAAGCCGGCCAGCAGACTCAACGAACCGACGACCCTCAGGCTGGCGGCGAGACCGAGAGCGGGCAGCAGGAAAAAGCCGGTCGCCAGCGCGCCGGCCGCCGCGCCGGCGGCGTTCGCCGCGGAGAGCAAGCCGCAGTACCGCCCCCCCCGGCTGGCCGGGGCAGCCGCCCGCAACAGCAGCGGCAGCGTACCGCCCATGAGGACCGAAGGAATGAGGCATAGCGCACCTACCGAGAGGGTTTCGACCAGGAGGAAGACAGGATCGTCGGGTCGGCGGTGAAGGGCGTGGAGGATGGCGGGAATCACATGGCTCGTCGTGATCGATCCGAGACCGAGCAAGCCGACGCCGCACTGGAGCGAGCCCAGGATCCGCAGAGGGACTCCCGTGCGATCGCCCGCCCGCCCGATGAGCCACGCCCCCGTCGCCAGGCCGAGCATGAAGGCGCTGACGACGATCGTGAACGCGGCCAGCGGGCCGCCGACCCGCTGGGAAACGAGGCGTCCCCACAGAACTTCATACCCCAGGCCGCAGGCACCCGTGGTGAATGAAAGCAGGAATGCGAGGAGAGGGGAGATCCCGCGCCGGGTCACGATCCGCCTGGTCACAGAACCTGGAATTCGACCTCACCCGACGCCATCTGGCCGCTCCTGGAGTCCGTGACGGTCACCTGAATCTTGAAGTCGGCGGTGGGCCAGTCACGCAGGGGGAAGGACCAACCCTGCGCAGGGAATCTCACCGATTCGAACCTGATGGGTTTCCCTATCCGGATGTAGCCGGCGCCCTGGCGCACGAGGAACTGGTATTGAATGTCGAGATCCGGAGAACCCGTTTCCGGATCGGGTGACGTGCCGTAGATCTGGTAATACACCGCGAAAGTGTCGCCGTTGCGATACGTCGGGATGAGCCGGGGGATCACCCGGAGGTGCCCGATGATGTAAGGCTGGCCGGGGGGCTCCTCCCCCGATACGGGCTCGATCGAGTCGGACAGGCACAAACTGCTGAGACTGAGAGTTTCCCGCGAGAAGGAGGGCACATCGATATGGTCGGTATAGGAGCCCAGACGTTGGGTCGATCGGTCGAAGGCGGCGAATGAGGCCGCGTACCGCCCCGGTTTGAGCGATCGGACCGTCTGGTAAATGAAGGGTCCGTGGAAGTCCGGGTCGGCGTTGCGCGTGCTCGCCTGGAAATCCGCCTCGTGCAGGTAAATCGGAGCGTCATCCGATGGTCCGGTCCCATCCTCTCGATCGAGACGTCCGACGAGAAGGTAATCAGGAGAGCGCAGGTGCGTTCGCGGATCCATGGGATCAGGATGGACGCTCAAGGTGGTCACGACGATCGTCTTGCCGCCCCACCCGGCGAAGTGATCATATCGCGCGGCGAACGGGATGGCGTTGGTGAATTCCTTGGCTGTCACGAGTGTGGTCAGGAAGTCATCCACGCTCGGAACCTCCTCCAGACGGCCCAGATCGAGCAGAAGCTGGAGCCGGGTGAACCGGGGCGGGAGCTGTGGCAGAGAAAGCCCGAAGGTGCTGGCGTCGGCGCCCGGGAACCGCAATGAGTTGCCGAGGACGGTTTCCACGACCCGCGGGTCACTCGATGCCCGGTATTCACCGGAGGCGTCCTGGGTGAAGACCAGGGTCAGGTCTGTACCGATGCGCGCGCTGGGCGCATGCCGGTAGTGCCAGACGATGGCCCCTCTCAGCAGCCTCCTCCCCACACCCGCCCCTCGCTCGAGGGAGGTGTCACGATCGTCGGGTGGGCCCAGCAGGATGTAATACCGGCCCATGTCCGTTTTCCAACCCGGTTTGGTGGAGTCGGTGAAGAGCTGGTTGGACACGGCGACACGATTCCAGAATTCATGGCGGTACTCGTTGATCAGCGTGCGTGGCTCCGGATCCCGCCGGGCCCAGAAGGCCTCTATGAACCGGGCTCGAGCCTCGTCATCCTCGAGTTGCTTGAACTCCCGTTCTTCATCGATGGTGATGATGTACCGGACGGGACCTTCCCTCCATTGTGCTTCGGCGTGGTCCGGCAGGTCCCTGGCCCGTGTCATGGGCCCGGCGTGGTCGAGACCTGAGACAATGAGGGAGAGGAGAAAAACTCGTAGTGCAACGTACAAGGCAACCCGCATCGGGCAGGTCCGGAACATGTATCATTCTAGGGCTGGCCGTTGGAACCGGTCAAGCTGGATGCCTTAGACGAGGTAGCGGTAGCGGCGCGCTGCCGGGACGTCGGTGGTCGGCCGGTCATCGGGAGGGGCATGGCGAGAACGAAACAGACCCGGAGGTCCGGGACGCTCGGCCGGAAGCTGCTCTTGATATTCGGCATCGCCCTTTTCGTGAGGGTGATCTTCTTGCTGACGATCTCCCGGACCGCATGCCTGGACATCAACCTCGATCCCTTGAGCGACATGGAGGCGTTTCATCGCTGGGCTCTCACGATCGTGGACGGCGACTGGCTGGGACGATCCCCCTTCCATCCGTATCATCCCTGGCAGCAGGCGATCGCGCCCCAGGAGGTGTGGAATCGCTGGTACGGGAAGGTGTTTCACCAGGAGCCTCTTTACCCGTATCTCATCGCCTCGAGCTATCTCTTCCTGCCCCGAGTGCCGCTCACCGTCATCGTGATCCAGTCGTTGCTGGGGGCAGCCGGCTGCGTGTTCATCTTCCTGGCGGCCAGGCGGCTGGCGCCCGCGGGCGCCGCTCTGGCCGCTGGAGTCCTGGCCGCCTTCTACGGGCCCTTTCTCTTTTACGAATCGCTTCTCTTGAGGGATACCATCCTGATCCCCTTGCACGCCCTGCTGCTCTGGGTGCTGGTCATGGCGCGGGACCGCTCCGGTGACGCCGGTGCGTGGCGACGGTGGGTCGCCGGCGGCCTGATTGCGGGTTTGGCGTTCATCACGAAGGCGAGCATCCTGCCGTTTCTCTTGCTCTGGGCCGTGTTCATCGGATGGGAACGCAGGCAAGGGGGGATCCGACACGCAGGCCTGCCGGTCCTCCTGATGGGCGCCGGCTTCGCCGTGGCGATTTCCCCCGTGGTCGCCCGGAATCTGGCGGTCGGCGCGCCGGTGTTGCAGATGACGACGCGCGGTCCCGTGGAGTTCATCAACGGCAATAATCGATGGTATCGGGGCATCGGCTGGTTTGACGGCGCTGACGAGCGCGTCAGCAGGTATGCCCGGCGGGTGCTGACCTCCACCGACGACCGGTTGCTTCCCACCATTCTTCACGTTGTGCATGATTGGTCCGATGCTCCGGCGGGCTATCTGGGTTTGCAAGCACGTAAACTCGGGTTCTTCTTCGCGCCCTTCGAGATGCCCAACAACGCCTCCTATTCTTATTTCCGGCAGCGCTCCCCCTTCCTGCGCTACGGGACCATCACATTCTTCTGGCTTTCTCCTCTCGCGGTGGTGGGTCTGATCGCCTCACTGAAGCGCCGGCGCGAGATGGCTATTCTTTATCTTTTCCTGGTCGTCGGGATCGGCTTCACGATCCTGTTCTATGTCATCGCGCGGTTCCGCGCGCCGTTGATGCCGGCCATGATGATACTCGCGGGATCGGGCGTGTGGGCCATCGTCTCGGCGATACGCCGACCTACCGCGCATCGGCTGCTAACCTCAGGGACCCTCTTCCTGGGTGTGCTGGCCGCCAATGTAGCCTTCGATCAGCCGGACCGGAAGCTCATCAGACCGGAGGACTTTCGCATCGCCATCCAGGGATACAGCCGGAGGGGGGATGTCGGGCAGGCTTTGAAGGAGGCCGAGGAAGCGCGGGCGATGTTCGGTTCGTTCTCCATTTTTCATCGGATGGCGGCCGGACTCTATGAAGACACGGGGCGTTTCGACGAGGCGCTCCGCGCCTACAGGCGGGCCCTGCAGAGGGACCCGGGGAATCCAGACCTCCAGCGTGACGTGCAGCGCCTGGAACGTCTGGCCACCCCTTGAAACAGTCGGATCGCGTTTCTATACTGACCGCCTTTCGAGGCCAAGGAGCATGACGCTGTGAATGCCGGGCTTTCCAGGGCTCTTCTGATCGCCGTGTTGGCCGCGACCGCCTGCGCGCCGTCGACCGATAGGAACGTCTCGGCTGATGCGGTCGACGCGGAAATGGCGATCTCGGACGTCATCGCGCAGGTCAACGGGAAGCCTCTGTCCAGATCGAGCTACGAACAGACTCTGAACTTTCTTCGAAAAAAGATCCCGCGGGGGGACGTGGAGCGATACATCAGCGCGACACGCGAAGCCCTGGATCTGATCGTCAACGACGAGTTGCTCTACCAGGAGGCCCAACGTCTCGGTTTGACCGCCACGGACGAGGCCGTGGAGAAGGAATTCAAGAGAGTCGCCAAGGAGAGCGGTGGCGAAGCGCGCTTCCTGCAGCGATTATCCGGGCAAGGACTGACCGTCGAGGAGTCCAAGAGAAGGATGCGGAAGCATCTCACCATCGACGGGTACGTGCGCGATCACATCACGGCGGGGCTCACTTCGACCGACGAGGAGACGCTCGTCTACTATAACAACCACCTCGAAGAATTCACGCCGGAGCTCTGGGTGAGAGTCCAGGAGATACTCGTGCGATGCGCCCGAGACGCGAACGCGGAACTGGTCGAGAAGTCACGCGAACGAGCGCAGAAGATCCAGGAGGCCATCCGCGGTGGGGAGTCCTTCGACAAGATGGCGGAGGAGTTCTCCGAGGGGGAAAACGCCGCGCGGGGCGGAGATCTCGGTTTCATCAAACGGGGCGTCGCTCCACCGGAATTCGAGGCGATCGCCTTCAGTATCAGGCCGGGTGAAGTGAGCGATGTCATCCGTTCGGACCTCGGTTTTCATATCATCCGCGTGATCGATCGACGCGGTGGGAAGGTGCGTCGGTTCGAGGAGGTCAAGGATCAGTGTCGCGCGCGTGTCCTCAAGGAAAAACAGCAAGCAGCGATCCAGGCCGTCGTCTCGCGGCTGAGAGCAACCGCGGATATCCAGACCAATGTCCGCTGAGTTTCCCCCTCGATGCTCCCGCCGGTGAGCAGGGGGCTCGATCCACCCGCTGGTTCCACGCGGAGGGGCGCGCTCAGCAGCGGACGCCAGACGGAGGATGCACGCATGGGAACCGTCGCTGACGTCCCCGGCGAATCCACGGGACGCGTCCTGCTCAAGACCAGGCAAGAAGCACGACTTCTCGGCGGGCACCAATGGGTCTTCAGCAACGAGATCGACAGCGTGGAAGGGGAGCCGGTCAACGGCGGGGTCGTGGAGGTAACTCGCCGAGACGGGCGCTTGATCGGGTTGGGTTATTACAACGCGCATTCGTTGATCGCGGTTCGCCTGTTGACTTCCCGGAGGGAAGCGATCGATCGTGGCTTCTTTGTTGACCGTATTCGGAGCGCGTGGGATCGACGCAGGCTTGTCTACCCCGACCTCGTCTCGTACCGCCTTGTTCACGGCGAATCGGATGGCCTGCCGGGTCTCATCATCGACAAGTACGAGGATTGCGCTGTCATTCAGACCCTCTGTCTCGGCATGGATCGGGCCAAGGACACGATCTGCGATGCGCTCGAGGAGCTGATGCGCCCGCGCTGCGTGGTGGAACGCAACGAATCGCACCTGAGACGGCGAGAAGGGTTGCCGGCGCGGCGGGGAGTGCTGCGCGGGGAAACCGTGGAACCCGTCCTCATCGAGGAAGATGATTTGAGGTTCGCGGTCGACCTGCTGGCCGGGCAGAAGACGGGGTTTTATTTCGATCAGCGGGAAAACAGATTCCTGGTGCGCCGGTATGCATCAGGGGCCAGGGTGCTCGATGTCTTCTGCCACGATGGTGCCTTCGGCCTGCACGCGGCGAGGGGAGGAGCTTCGCAGGTGCTGGGACTCGATGTGGCTCCAGACGCCGTTGATCGGGCCCGGCGCAACGCCTCGCTGAACGGCTTGGAGGATCGATGTCGCTTCGAGGCCATGGAGGCGAACTCTGCGCTGGAGGGGTTGAGGATGCAAGGGGAACGTTTCGACATGATCATTCTGGACCCGCCGGCCTTCACGAAATCGCGCAAGAACGTGCCCGCGGCGAAGAAAGGCTACGAGGATCTCAACCGCCGGGCGTTGAGAGTCCTGCGCAGGGGTGGCATACTGGCGACCTCCGCCTGTTCGTTCCACATCACGGAGGAGACGTTCCTTTCCTGCATCCGACGGGCCGCCCAGCGCACGAACCGCTCACTGTGTCAATTTGAATGGCGGACCCAGGCGCCGGATCACCCGATCTTGCCCGGAATGCCGGAGACGAAGTATCTCAAGTTCGGGTTGTTTGAGGCCGCATGAAGCTTTCTCCGCGGGGCGCGCGGGGGCACGCGCGCCCGAGCATCAGCCTCCCAGATACAGCTTCCGCTTGGAGTAGAGGACTTCCTTGAATTCAAGCGGGATCGGGTAGCGCAGCTGCTCCGCTCGTATGAGAAACTTCCAGGCTGATACGTAGTTCTGCTCGTAATAGTAGATGACCGCGAGATCGTAGGAACGTCCAGCCTCGCGGGGGGATTCGTTGAAAGCTTTCGTGAATACCTCAATGAGGTGAAGGAATTGCTGTTTCTGTTCGCGCACCCCGATCAGCCTGTTGGCGTAATGGGGATCGATCGCCACGGCCTTCTTCAACTCCGCCAAAGCGAAATCGTAGTGCCCGAGATGATTCTGCGACAGCCCGTAGAAAACATGCGATCGGAGATCCCGAGGCGACAGCTCGATCGCCTTGCGTAGTTCGCGGCTGGCCGATCCATACTCGTTGCGTTTGAAGTGGACCGCCCCGAGGCTGCTCCGGGCGCGAACCAGGTTCGGGTCGATGGCGAGGGCGGCTTCATACATGGCCGCGGCGTCGTCCCACTGGTGCCGCCGTTCGTGGATACTGCCCATGGAGATCATGACACGCGTGTTGCGCGGTTCATGCCGGAGGATCTTCCCGTAGACCGTCAGGGCATCCTCCAGCCTGTCGTTACGACGTATCAGAAGATCGCCAATCCTGTGCAACAGACGGTAATCATCCGGGTCGAGCTCGGAGGCTCGCGTCCACGCTTGCAGTGCGCCGTCAAGGTCGACTTGTCGCAGGGCGATCTCGCCCTTCAACTTCCAGGCCGCGACGTTCTCCGGTTCCCGCGAGAGGATGCGCGTGACTTCCTTCATGGCGCGATCCAGATGAAGCTTCAGCATCTGCTTGCGCGCGAACTCGATGGGAGTCAGGCCAAAATGCTGCGCGGCGGGATGGGGAGCGGCCAACGCCAGGGGGAGACAGAACGAGATTGCGACAGCGACTCGGACGATCGCTCGGATACGTCGGGATCCCGAGGCAGAGGCCCCTGACCGCAGCATCGGATGATTGCCTCCGGTGGGTGGGAGCCGAAAGCCCACACGCTTCCACCGCCATCATACTCCAGACCAGCAGAGGTTTCAGCATGATCGGCGGATGACCTGTCCCAGGAATATACGACGAGATCGCCTTGCTGGGCACAAGAGAAGTGCCCTGTCGGGAGGGTGGCGGAGCACGGAAGCTCCCGATTGACATGAGTCAATAGCTATTGATATAGTCTAGTCATCGCTCGGCTCGCCAGGAGAACGACTTATTGCCCTATTACAATAGAACAAGTGGTGCCCAGTGACATGCTCCCGATTACGCTGAATCGAGCCAGCGGACCGCCTCTGTTCCGCCAGATCGCGCTGCAGATTCGTTCTGCGGTCGATGCGGGGGTCTTGAAACCCCCGGGGCGCCTCCCCACGATAAGGGACCTCGCCCGTCACCTGGGTGTGAACCGTCTCACGGTGGCGCGAGCTTACACAGAACTCGCCAGAGAAGGATTCGTCCGGTCGTTCGTCGGCCGCGGGACCTTCCTGGAAGGCGAGCACCGGCACGGTCCCGGCAGGCCGGAAGACCAGGCATGTCTCGCATGGGGGCCGATGTTCGCCCGGGGACCACAGCGAGCCGTGCAGCTCGGCCTCGCCGCGGAAGCCGCGGGGGGGTCCGATCCCGGGCTGGTGTCCCTGGCCTCGCTCTTTCCGGACCCCGGGCTCTTTCCCGTGGAGGCGTTCGGTCGGGCGGTCCGCGATGTTCTGCGGGATCACGGCCCGGATATCCTCGGCTATGGACCACCGGCAGGATATGCCCCGTTGCGGAGAATGATCGCGG
>JBHHZN010000008.1:0-17783 GCA_046758155.1 Acidobacteriota bacterium
TGGTCGCCTACGATGAGCCTCACCGGCTCAAGCGCAGCATCGGGGGGGACGTGGTCGTCGTGCGGTGCCGGCAGCCCGAGCATCTGCGGGAAAGGCTCGAGGAGAGGCTGCGAATCACCCCGTCGCTTGTCGACGGGGTGCTGCGGATCGAGGCGCCTAGGGGCCACCAGCTTCTGCACGACATGATCGAGGCGTTTCCCGGGGAAATCCTCTCGGCGTCGTGGGGACAGCCGACCCTGGAGGATGTCTTCGTTCACCGCACGGGGCGCCGGTTCATGGAGACCGAGCCGTGAGTGGGTTGTTCAGGGTGTTCATGGCCGTCGAGACGCTCGCGCACCGGGAGATCACCCGCTTCGTGCGCCAGCGCAGCCGCGTGGTGGGGGCGCTCTTGCAGCCGCTCGTGTTCTGGTTGCTGCTCGGGCCCGGGCTCCAGTCGTCGTTCCAGCCGGCGGGCTCCTCACCGGATGTGGCGTACACGGAGTACTTTTTCCCCGGTATCCTGGCCCTGGCCCTCCTGTTTTCCGCCATTTTCGCGACGATCTCCGTGGTAGAGGATCGCAAGTCGGGCTTCCTCCAGGGGGTCCTCGTCGCCCCGGTGCCGCGCTGGAGCATCGTGACGGGGCAGGCCCTGGGCTCCACGGTCCTCGCCGGGACGCAGGCGGGCCTGATCCTGCTCCTCGCCCCCGTCGCCGGCCTTGACGTCTCGGCACGCAGTGCGGCGGCCTCCCTGGCAGTGCTGGCTCTGATGGGGTTCGCGCTGTCGGGGATGGGCCTCCTGCTGGCCTGGAGGATGGATTCCACGCAGGGGTTCCATGCCATCATGAACCTGCTGCTACTGCCGATGTGGCTTCTCTCCGGGGCGTTTTTCCCGGCGGCCGGCGCGCCCGGCTGGCTTTCCTGGGTGATGGCGCTCAACCCGATGACCTACGGCCTCTCCGCCCTGCGGCGCAGTCTTTACCTGGGGGTGCCCGATATGACGGCCCGTTTCGGGCATCTGCCGCCGATGGGGCTATCGCTGGCGGTGGTGGCGCTGGTCGGGCTGGCGTCGCTGACCGGCGCCTCGGAGCTGGCGCGGCGGGCGGCTCCTTAGGCCATGTGGTACAGCATCCAGTAAACGGCGACTCCCGACACAGACACATACAGCCACAACGGGAGCGTCCACCGGGCCAGGCGGCGGTGCTTGGCGAACCGCTCGTGCCGGGCGAGCCAGATCGTGGCGATCGCCAGCGGCACGATGACCGCCGCGAGGATCGTGTGCGGGATCAGGATGGCGAGATACGCTCCTCGCAGCCAGCCGGTTCCCTCGAACCGCACGGATCCTACCTGCGCGTGGTAAACCAGGTAGGAGACCAGGAAAGCCGACGAGACGAGGAATGCCGTGACCATGCACGCCTTGTGGACCGCGACGCGCCGCCTGCGGATGAACAGATAGCCGGCGACGAGGAACAGAGCGCTCGTGGCGTTCAGGACGGCGTTGAGCGTGGGCAGGAACCGGAGGTCGTCGGCGACCATCAGGGATGGTCCGTGGCCCTGAGCCGTCCCAGGTCCCGGGCGAGGCGCTCGACGGCGTCCTCCTCGGTCCCGTGGTAATAACCGCGGATGCGCCCCTGAGGATCGATCAGCACGAGCCGATCGCTGTGCGTGATCCACTCGCCTTCCGGAGCCTTCATGCCGGGCGGCAACTCGGCGATACTCAGGTGGAACCCTCCGGTGATCAGCTCGTGTAACTGAGCGGGCGAGCCGGTCAGGTAGAGCCAGTGGTCCGGATCGGTGCCTGCCGGTTGGTGAGCCTCGGCGTAGCGGCGCAGGGTCTCGAGGGTGTCACGGGCCGGATCGACGCTGAAGGAGACCAGGCGGATACGCGGAAGCCTGCGGGCCAGGCTCGCCATCCGGGATGTCAGGATCGGGCAGCTACCGGTGCAATGCGTGAAGATGAAATCGGCGACCCAGTATGAGCCGGTCAGCTCGGAGCGCGAGACGCTCCGGCCGGAACGCTCCGTCAGCGTGAAATCCGGCACGGTTCCGAGATCGTCCGGGCTCGGAAGGCCTCCGGGTGCCAGCGCCCCCACCGCCACGGAAAACAGCAAGACGGCGGCCAGGGCGCCCCAGATGATGTACGAGGCCGCCCGTGGCCTCATGAGGGGAGGGGGGCCGCCGTGGAACTCTCGCTTCGGACCTGGAGATTCTCGTCCGGGTTCGAATCAGGCAGCAGCGCGAACATCAGCAGGGCGCACAGGACGAGCGGCGTCAAGGCGATCAGCGTCAGGGCCTTCTTTTCGAAGCGCAGGTGCATGAAGTACAGGGCCACAAGAAACGCCTTGCTCAGCGCCAGGATGACCAGCATGGCCCCTGTCAAAAACCTGGGGATCTGCAGGAAGGTCACGCCGATCTCCGCGGCCGTCAGGATCCCGAGGACGATAACGATGCCAAGGTAGTTCGGCTCGGCGTGTTCGGCTTGTGCGGATCGTGTGCGTGCCATGACGGGCGAACCCCTCTAGATGAGATAGACGAACGTGAAGACCAGGATCCAGACCAGGTCGACGAAGTGCCAGTACAATCCCGTGACTTCCACTTCGTTGTACGTCCAGGAGCCGCGAGACGACATCAGGATCGTGACCGCCAGGTAGATAACGCCGGCGGTCACGTGCATCCCGTGGAACCCGGTGAGAATGAAGAAGGTGGTGCCGAAGAGGGCGCTGCCCCATGGGTTGCTCGTCAGGGTCATCCCTTCGTGGATGAGATGGGACCATTCGAAGGCCTGCAGGCCGAGGAATGTCATGCCGCCGAGCATCGTCAACGTGAGAAAAAGGCTTGTCCCGGAGGTGTCCCCACGGCGTCGTGCCGAGAGCGCCTTCACCATGGTGAAGCTGCTGACGATCAGCAGGAAGGTCATCGCGGCGGTCAAGTTGATCCCGAGCACGTGCTTGGGATCGGGCCAGTCATGGCTGTAGTACCGCAGGGCGCCGTAGCCCGCGAGAAGGCCCCCGAACGACATCGCGTCGGCGGCCAGGAAGATCCACATCCCCAGCTTTCCCCAGCTTTCCGGAGTCAGGGGGGATTCGGCGGCATCCACGGTGGCGACTTGGCTCAATGGGTGTTCTCCTTCAGATCGTCGTCTTCCCCATGCGGCCGGCGGAACCGGTAGACGAGCCAGCCGGCCACGGTCAAGAAGAGCACGAACGGCATCGACGCCATGAAAAGGATGCTCGATCGGATGCTCTGGGCGAGAGGATCGGCCTTGTCCTGCAGTGCCGTGCCGCACATGGCGCACTGGGCCAGCACGTTGGCGGGCGAGGCCAGCCACCCGACGACGGCGGTGGCGACGACCGCCCAGCCTCGGTGAAATCTCCGGAACATGGCGGACATGCGCGCAGTATACAACGGCTTCATATCAGATACACAAGCGGAAACAAGATGGCCCACAGCCCGCAGACGAAGTACCAGTACAGGGCGAGAAGCTCGATGCCCGCGGCTCTCTTCAAGGAGAATCGATCGCCTCGGAACCGTATCGTGAGGGCGAGCAGCCAGCCCACCGCGGCGAGGACATGTAAGCCGTGAACGCCGATGAGCGTGTAAAACGTCGCCCCGTACAGACTGCTCGAGGCGGTCAGCCCGTGCAGGAGCAACCGCGTCCATTCCGAGCCCTGGATGCAGAGAAAGGTCGCGCCCAGCAGGGCGGTCTCGATGAGCGCCAGGCGGGCGGCTCGCGGCCGGGCGGACTTCAAGGCCGCCACGGCGCGGTACATCGTCACGGCGCTGAGAAACAGCACGCCGGTGTTCACCCAGGTCACGGCGAGCGGCAGCCTGGGTTGATCCGGCGGCGGCCAGGGCCGCACGGTCCCCCGCAGGACGATGAAGGCCCCGATCAGTCCGGTGAAGAACATCGTCTCGGCGGCCAGCATCATGACGATGGCGATCCAGCCGTTGGTGACGGCGGATCCTCCCCTCGGCGGTGGACCGCCCCCGGCGCGCGGGGCCGGTTCCGGGCGAAGGTCGGCAGCTGCTGCTCCTCTCGGCATGGCTGCTTCCATCTAGGTCAAGACCACGAGGACGGTCATCACGATCAGGAAAAAAATGATCCCGACCACGATCTTCAAGGTGAGCATAGTACCAGCGATCCGATCGTTCATACCGACCTTTCCTCACGAACCGATCTTGTCCGCGGCCATGGCGATGAAAACGACCGGGACATACAGGTAGCTCACGAGGAGCAACCGCCGGGCGCGTTCCCTCGTCACGTCGGCCGTGAGGACGGCGCCGGCGGCGAGCATCCATCCGCCCAGCAGCAAGGCCGCCGCCAGGTAGAACCAGCCGGCCATCCCGAGCACGGCCGGGAGCAGCCCCACGGAAAACAGCGCCATGCAGTTGAGGGCGATCTGGCGCCGAGTGCTGGCGCTGGCCGGGTCGACCGTCGGCAGGAGCCGGATTCCCGCCCGGTTGTAATCCTCCCTGTAGAGCTGCGCGATGGCCAGGGAATGCGGCAGTTGCCAGAAGAAGAGGATCCCGAACAACACGATGGCTCCCGGCCCCAACCCACCCGTCGCGGCCGCCCAGCCCGTCACGGGGGGAAGCGCCCCGGGAAAGGCTCCCAGCACCGTGCACAAGGCGGTGCGTGTCTTCAAGGGGGTGTAGACGAACAGATAGCCGATGACCGTCATCGCCGTCACCAGGCCGGCGAGCGGACTGGCGATGAGGGTCAGGTAGAGCAGGCCCACGATGGTCAGAAACCCTCCGAAAACGAGCGCCTCGATCGCCCGCATCCGCCCGTCGGGCAACGGCCGCTGCCGCGTGCGCAGCATCCGCGCATCGATGTCTCGCTCCATGTACTGGTTCAAGGCCAGCGTGCCCGCGCCCACCAGCGCCGTTGCCAGCAGCGTGTGCAGCAGGAGGACGTAGTCGATCGACCCCGTGGCCCCCATGAGGAACCCGGACAGGGTGGTCAACACGATCATCGCCACGACGCGGGGTTTGACGAGCATCAGGTAGTCGGCGCCCGCGGCGAGCGGGAAGACCTGCTGGGCGGCGACCGACTGCGTGGTCCTGTTCATGCGCCGTGCACCTGACCCCGGACGAGCTCACCGATACGGTATCGGGCCGGTTCCTTCCCGGAGATCGCCCATGCCCGCAACGCCAGGACGAGGCTGGCGGCCAGCAGGCCCGCCCCGCAGGCCACGTGGGAGGTGGTCGGCAACACCGCCTTGCCTGTCCAGATGACGGTCGCTCCCAGGGTGATCTGGACCGAGACGAGCGCGATGATCAGCAGGGCCGGCCTGACCAGCAGCGATTCGGCCGGGTGATGGCGCAGGATCCGGTGAGCCGCGACCCCGACAAGGACCGCGATCAGCACGGCCCCGAGGCGGTGCGCGAAGTGGATGGCGACCGGAAAAGAACCCAGCGGAGGGATGAGGCGGCCGAAGGATAGCGGGAAGTCCGGGATCGCCAGTCCCGCCCCCGTATGGCGCATGATGGCGCCGAGGATGAGCTGCCCGTAGATGGCCGCCAGCAGGCCGCCGGTCAGCGCCCGGAGGCGAGAACCACCCGGTGGCACCGACCCGCGGCGCGTGCGCATGGCGCGCCAGGTGGGGCCAGTGACGACGGCGAGCGCGACGGTCAGGCACAGAAACGCCTGCGCCAGGCAGGCATGGGCCACCGAGACGGCCGGCGGCAGCAGCAACAGCACCGTGAGGCCGCCCAGCGTGGCCTGCAGGATGATGGCGAACAGCGCCGCCGCGGCGAGCCGGCCGACCCATCGCCGGCGCTCGCGCAGGAAGATCCAGATCGCCAGGACGGTCATCAGCAGCCCCACGGTCGCGGCGACCATCCGGTGTCCATGCTCGTACAGCACGCCGCCGACCATCCGGGGAAACAACCGGCCGTAGGAAAGAGGCCAGTCGGGCACGGCCAAGCCCGAGCCGGTGCTCGTGACCAGTCCACCGACGAAGACGAGCGCCAGCGTCGCGCCGGCCGTCAGGATCGCGAAGCGGTGCAGTCCTTGCGAAGCCATCTCGCCGGTTCCGCTAGGCCTGCCCGGCGGGCGCCGGTCGAGGGAGGCTCAGGTTCTGCGGCAGCCAGTCCTCCTGGACCTCCGGTGAGCTGTACTCGTACGGGCCTCGATGGACCGTCGGCAGCTCGCCGGGGAAGTTGCCGTGCGGCGGTGGCGTGGGAGCGGCGGCCCACTCGAGCGTGTTCGCGTGCCAGGGGTTCTGCTCGGCTTTGCGGCCCGTCGCCAGGCTCATGAAGAAATTGATGACGAAGAGGATCTGCGCCAGGCCGAGGGCGAACGCGCTGATCGTGATGAACACGTTCCAGTGCTGCAACGGCTTGAGGAACTCGTAGTAGGTCGGGTTGGCGATGCGGCGCATATGACCGCCCACGCCGAGGATGTGCATCGGGAAGAATGTGCAGTTGAAGGCGATGAATGTCAGCACGAAATGCACCTTCCCGAGTGTCTCGTTCATCATTTTACCGAACATCTTCGGGAACCAGTAATAGATCGCCGCGAAGATCGCGAACATGCTTCCACCGAACAGGACGTAGTGGATGTGGGCGACGATGAAATAGGTGTCGTGGATGAAGATATCGACCGGCGTCGAGGCCATGTAAATCCCGCTGAGGCCGCCGATGAGAAACATCGCCACGAACGCCAGGGCGTTGAGCATCGCCGTGGTGAACTGGATCTGCCCTCGCCACAAGGTTCCCAGCCAGTTGAAGACCTTGATCGCGGAGGGGACGCCGATGACCATCGTGCTGATCATGAAGCTCATTCCCAGCGTGGGATTCATTCCGCTCTGGAACATGTGGTGCCCCCAGACTATGAAGCCCAGGAACGCTATCGCGCACATGGAGAAGGCCATCGCCTTGTACCCGAAGATCGGCTTGCGCGAGAAGACGGATAGGATCTCCGACGCGATCCCCATCCCCGGCAAGATCATGATGTACACCTCCGGGTGGCCGAAGAACCAGAACAGATGTTGCCAGAGCAGCGGCTGGCCTCCGCCGGCCGGCAGGAAGAAGCTCGTGCCCGCCATCCGGTCCAGCAGGAGCATGCCGATGGCCGAGCTCAGCACCGGCAGGGCGAGAAGCAGGAGGATGGCGGTGATGAACAGCGACCAGATCACCAGAGGCAGCCGGAACCATGTCATCCCGGGCGCCCGGAGGTTGATGATCGTCGTGACGTAGTTGATCGACCCCATCAGCGAGGAGACGCCGAGGACGAGCAGGCTGATGCACCAGATGTTCTGGCCCCAGTTCACCCCCGTGTAGGCGCTGACCGCCGAGAGGGGCGGATACGATGTCCAGCCGGCCGCCGCCGGGCCCTCCGGCACGACGAAGCCGACCAGCAGGATGAGGCCGGCCAGGACCGCCACCCAGAAGGAGAGCATGTTCAGGACCGGGAACGCCATATCCCTGGCGCCGATCATCAGCGGGATCAGGAAATTGCCGAACGCGCCGATCAGGATCGGCATGACCACGAAAAAGATCATGATCGTTGCGTGCAGCGTGAACGCTGCGTTGTAAAAGGAGGGGCTCATCACCCCCTGCACGACGTATGGCTCGGGGACCCAGCCGAGGCCCATCACCGGCTGGTTCGGCCAGGCGAGCTGGTGGCGCACGACCATCGCCAGCAGGCCGCCCAGGATCATCATGATCAGCCCGGTCCAGAGGAACTGCTTGCCGATCATCTTGTGATCGGTGGAAAAGACGTAGGTGCGCCAGAACCCGGGCTCGTGATGATACGTTGCATGTCCCACGGGGGCGACGGCGGTTTCAGTCATGTCTTGTTGTTTCCTCCGGAAACGCCTTCTTGGCCTGCGCCCAGGTTGCGAAGTCGCTGGCGCTGAGCACGTGCAGGAAGCCCTTCATCGTGGAATGGCCGAACCCGCAGAGCTCGGCACAGGGGATCTCGTACTTGCCCAACTTGGTCGGCTCGAACCAGACCTCGATGTCCCGGCCCGGCAAGGCGTCCTGCTTCAGGCGGACGTTCGGCAGGAAGAAACTGTGGATGACGTCCTTCGAGGTCAGCACGACGCGCATGGGACGGTCCAGGGGCGCTCTGAGCAGGTTTTCCTGGCTGTAGTCGTCCGCCGTGTCAAGGCGTCCATCCGGGCCCGGATAGGTCATCATCCAGTTGAATTGGCTGGCTGTCACGCGCACGCGCAAGTCGGTATCGGGCAGCGTTTGCCGGATGTTGCTCCAGACGGTGCCGCTCAGGACGCCGATCAGGACGAACACCAGGGCCGGGATGAGCGTCCAGATGATCTCGAGCGTGGTGTTGCCGTGGTAATAGAGCGCACGGCCTCCGGGGCGTGCCCGGTACCGCAGGAGGAAGTACACCAAGGTGGCCAGAACCAGCGCGCCCGATCCCGCCGTGATGTAGTAGATGAGGCGGAACAGGTAGTCGACGTCGCCGCCGTATGTCGAGATGTTCTCGGGAAGCCAGTCGAGCACGAGTGACGATTCCTTCCTGCCGGTCAGGGCATCGTGAAGGAGGCCGAGGCGGAGCCGCCGCCGGCAACCGTCACGCTTGTCGATTTCTCGCCGTACCCTTCATGCCATGTCTTCACCGTGTAGGTCCCGGCGGGGACGTCGGAGAGCGTGAACGAGCCGTCGGCCGCCGTGATCGTGTAATAAGGATTCGCCGCCACGAACGCCCACGCGCTCATCCAGCTGTGCACGTCACACTTGAGATGGACGGGGCCGGGCGTGGAAAGCTTCTTGGGCGTCTTCATCCCCTGCATCGGCTGAGCCAGGTTGAACAGGGTGTCCGTGTCGTTCTGGTAGGCGTGGATGTTGTGCATGATCGGGTCGTCGTTGGTGATCTCGAGAGCCTCGCCTGCGCGGATGACCTGCACGTGCGGGCTATACGCGCACTTCTTCTGATCGATGCCGCCGCCGTCCAGGTCGCCCCAGTCTTTCCCGTTCGTGATCCCATCGATCCAGACAACGGCGTTGGACAGTCCTCCGGATGCGTCGACCTCGGTCACCTGCCGGACGTGTTCATCGCCGCAGACCGAGTTGTCCTTGGTGATCTCGATGGTCTCGGCTGGAGGGGGCGTGCCCTCGAATGTGACCTTGCCGGTGATGGAACCGCCGTCGGCAACGGCCGTAACGGTGTAACCGCCGCCCGCACCCGGTGCGGCGCTCTCGGCCGCCGGCGTCGGGTTCGATCCCCCGGCACGCGGAGCCTTGGTTTGCTCGCCGCCGCCGCAGGCGACGAGAGTCACAATGGCGAGAAAGGCGATGGGGGACAGCCGGTACCTGAACATTTTCGACGAACCTCCTCCAGACAGAAGAATGGGGCTGAGGATTAGCCGCGTAGAATAGTCCCGTTTTCCGTTGCAAGTCAAGCAGGATCCCAGGCCATCCATTCGGCCCGTCCTACCTGGAACCGAACCCGTGGGCTATACTTCACTCGGCATTGCAACCTGGAGGATGATGCATGAAAGACATGAAGGCGCTTTTCAGAGTCCGGATCGTCGCCATGATCGCGGCGGGAATCGTTGCCCCCGTTCTCGCGGAGGATGTCCCTCTGGAGGGCTTGTACAAGATGCTCGCCGAGAAAAACAATTACCCGGTCGTGCAGGGGCTCCGCGGCGCGCGGGCCGATGTGAAATGCAACATCCTCGACCAGGTCGTCGCGGCGTTCCCGGAAGCCGCCGGCCAGCCGATCACGGTGAAGTTCACCTGGTCGCGTCCTTCCGACGATGCCTGGCCCGAGAAGCGGTTCACGGTGAGCGGCATTCCCGAGGGGTTGACCGACCTGGCGCAGCGGGCCGAAAAGATCTTCCAGGAACCGAAGGATTTCGTGATCGTGGATCCCGTCTACTGGACCATCGCTCAGACCGAGGCCCAAGCCGTCGAGCAAGACGGCGCCATCACCGTGTCCGGACACGGGCAGCAGATCCAGGACCTCGAGGTAGAGATCGACGGCGCCACGTACAAGGTTCAGAAGGTCGTGATGGAAGTCGGCGGTTCCAAGATCTCGTTCGAGATGACGAGCGAGGACCTGGGCGGGAGGTGGGGCGTGAAATCGTTGGTGCTCACGAACCCGCAGGCGACGCGGCTCATCAACTACGAATACACGAAAGTCGATGATTTCTGGCTGCCCTCAAAGATCTCGTTCGAGTACAAGGGGACCGAAGAGCCCACCTTCATCTACGAGTTCAGTAATTGGCGGGTCGAGAAGGCGCAGACGGACAAAGGCGGGGCCGCCTCCTAGCGCCGCCTGCCCGCGGGCGCCTGCGCGGGGGCGTTCGGGTCGGTGAACTTCACATCGATGGGACTCCTGGCGCGACGATCCTCCTCCTGCTTGGCGGCCGCCAAGCCGCTCGCGTAATAGGCGAACTCGAACACCAGATGCGCGATGCCCAGGGCGATGATCAGGCCGAGCAGGATCGAGGCCGCGATCAGGAGCGGTGAGGACCGCGGGTACTTGAGCAGCTTCATTTCTTCTCGTAGGCGATCCGTCCGCCCACGATCGTCATCACGGGCTCGGTGTCGAGTATCTCGTGGACCGGAATGGTCATGATGTCGCGTGACAGGATCGTCATGTCGGCGAGCTTTCCCGTCGTGATCGAGCCGATCCGGTCCTCGTCGAAAGCGGCGTACGCCGCGTCGAGGGTGAAGCACTTGAGCGCCTCGGTGCGCGTGAGCCGTTGATCGGGAAACCAGCCGCCCGGGGGTCGCCCCGTGACCTCCTGCCGCGTCACGGTCGCGTAGAAGCCCAGCAACGGCCGTTCCGATTCCACCGGGAAGTCCGATCCGCAGGCCATGCGGGCGCCCGACGACAGGATGTCGCGCCAGGCGTAGGCCCCCTTGATGCGTTCGGGGCCGAGCCGGTCCTCGGCCCAGGGCATGTCGGAGGTCGCATGGGTCGGTTGCATCGAGGCGATCACGTTCAGCCGCGCGAGCCGGCCGAGGTCCTCCGGGGCCAGCACCTGCGCGTGCTCCAGGCGCATACGGCGATCGCCCGGCCCGAGCGTCTCGAGGGCCGCCTGCATGGCGTCCAGGACGATCCGGTTGCCTCGATCGCCGATGGCGTGCACGCACGGCTGGAACCCCGCCCGCGCGGCCCGCAGGATGAGGGTCCTCAACGCCTCCGGTTCCATGCGCAGCAAGCCGCTGTTACCCGGATCGTCCTCGTAGGGCCGTAGCAACGCGGCCCCGCGAGAGCCGAGCGCCCCGTCGATGTAAAGTTTCACGGCGCGAACCGTGAGGCGCCGGTCGGCGCCGCGCACGGAGGGACCCATGGCGAAGCGGCTCTCGAGCAGGCCGGCATCGTTGCTGAGCATGGCGTACACGCGAAACGGGAAATCACGCTTGACCAGCAGGTCCTCGTAGATGCCGAGAGACACGGCGGAGACCCCTGCGTCGTGCACGCCGGTGAGTCCCGACCTCAGGCAGCGGCGCAGGCCGCGCTCGATCGCCGCGTGCGTCTGCTCGCGCGTCGGCGCGGGAATCTTCGATTCGATGAGTCCCGAGGCGGCGTCGACGAAGACGCCCGTGGGTGTCCCTGAGGCGTCACGGATGATCCGGCCGCCCGGCGGATCGGGTGTCTCGGCCGTCACGCCGGCCAGGCGCATCGCGCGGCTGTTGGCCCAGATCGCGTGACCGTCGACACGCGTGAGGACGACGGGATTGTCGGGGGAGGCGGCGTCCAGGTCGCTCGCGCGGGGGAAGACCTTCTTTTGCCAGTCGTTCTGATCCCAGCCCCGGCCGAGCAGCCACTCGCCGTGGGGGAGCCCGTGCACCTTGGCGCGGACCTTGCGCGCTATCTGCGACGGCGAGGTCGTTCCCACCAGGTCCAGCCGGGCCAGGGCGAAGCCGAGGTTGCTCACGTGGCCGTGGGCGTCCACCAAGCCGGGGACGACGGTCTTGCCCTCCAGGTCGATGACCTTCGTGCCGGGATCCTTCAGAGCCAGGGCGCTCTGGTTCGTGCCGACGTTCACGAAGCGCCCATTCCGCACGGCCACGGCCTGGGCGCGCGGGCGGTTCGTGTCGACGGTATAGATGTTTCCGTTGATGAGGATGAGATCGGCCATCAGCAGGATGGAAGCGAACATGAAGCCATTATACTGGCAGGGGGAGGAAGTCGAAATGTCCAAGCTGTCACACGTGGATGCCAAGGGCAGAGCGCGCATGGTGGATGTCGGGGCGAAGCGGGTCACGCGGCGGGAGGCGACGGCGCGCGGCTGCGTCCGGATGTCGCCCGAGGCCATCGAGCTGGTCCGCGCCAATCGCCTGGCCAAGGGGGACGTCCTGGCGGTGGCCCAGATCGCGGGGATCCAGGCGGCCAAGCGAACCGCCGAGCTGATTCCGCTGTGCCACCCGCTGCCGCTGGACGCCGTCGATGTGGACCTGCGCCTGGATGCCCCCCGTGGGTGCGTGCGGATCGAGGCGCGAGCCCGCTGCCGGGCAGCGACGGGGGTCGAGATGGAGGCCCTGACGGCCGTGGCGGTGGCCGGCCTGGCGGTCTACGACATGGTCAAATCGGTCGACCGCGAGGCGATTGTCGGGCAAATCCGGTTGATCCGGAAGAAGGGGGGCAAGAGCGGCCTGTTCCGCCGCCCTCCGGCGAGCGGGCCGCGTTGACTCTCTCCGGAGCACCACATAAGATCTTGCTTGTCCCTATGAAGATGAGCACCGGGGCTCTCTCATCGCCCCTCGCCAACAGATGGCTCAAGGATTTCTGTCTCGCCCTCAAGAACCTCGTGCTATTCACCGCGGAGCACCCCCGCGAGGGGAGGACCGAGGTGTGCTTTTCGCGTTCAGGCGACCGGCTTTACCTCGAAAAGGTCCTCCTGGAACAGGATTTCGACCTGGCCCGGCAGCTCGCCCAGGATCTGGAGCGCCACGGGGTCGATAACATCGTCTTTCCCGCCGGAGCGACGTCGCAGGACCTGCTCCTGCTCCTGCGCCGGCTGCTCGATGATTGCAAGCGGGAGCCCTGGGGCCTCGATTCGGTGATCCGGGTCAACGAGCGGTTCGAGGAGAGCCCTCCCGCCCAGTCTCCGGTGGATCACCGGCTCGTCGCCCAGATGGTGCAGATCGGACGAGGCACTCCGCCCCCGGCGGGCGTGACGTCGGTGCTCTGCGGGGACCCTGCGGCCGTCGGCCACGCGATCGAGAATGCGGTCCGCGAGCGTGATCCCGACCGGCTCCGCGACGCGTCCGTCCTGGCCGAGGTCACGGCCGACACTCTGGAGCGGATGGCCGACCTGGCCTACGAGGAGCATGAGAAGAGCCGCGAAGAGATCCACGCGGCCATCGGACGGGCGGTCGTGGGCAGCGATCCGGCCATCCATTACCTCCTCATGATGGAGAAGGGGGGTCCGCGCTCGATTCGCAAGAACCTGATCGCCGCCGTGGAGGGGCTGAGGCCCGAACAGATCGCGGATCTCGTCGTGATCCATCGCGAGCGCGCCAGAGGAGATTTCCGGCAGTTGACTGCGATGCTCAACAGGACGACTCGCTGGAGGCGGGACCGCGAGCTGATGATGTCCGTTCTCGAGCCGAAACTGAGGGCCGAAGGCCTGGGGGTCGAGCAGACACGCGATCTGCTCGATTCCCTGATCTGGAGTGAACTGCCGGTTGCCAGGCGTCTCGAGCTGCTGGAGAAGGGAAACGGCCTCTGGCGCACCGATTTTTCCCAGGTGCGCGAGACTCTCATGAAGCTGCTGTCGACAGGGAAAACCACGCAGGCCGAAGGCCTGATCCTGAAGTACCTCGAGGGGCTCTCCTCGGAGAGCGTCTCGATCAGGGGCCGCACCGCCGCGAGCATCCGCAAGGTCCTGCAGTTGATCGAGAAGACCACCCGGTGCCGGCCCGCCGCGAGCCGTATCGGCCACGTGCTGTTCGAGAGATTCCAGGAGGAGAAGAACGAGGAGATCGCGACGCGTCTGGCCGGCGGCCTGGCGTTTCTCATCGACCTCCTGCTGCGCTGCGACCATATGCCGATGGCCCTCGACCTGATGCGCAAGCTGGATAGCATCGACAACCCCTTCCTGGAAGAGGCCCTGGGGCGGGTAGGAAGCGAGGGGACCTTCAAGCGACTCTGCGAGCGTGTCCTGAAATCGGGCGGCCGGATCGGCCAGGATGCGGCGGAGATCCTCAAGCGGTGCGGAAGCCGGACCGCCAGCTTCCTGATCGAATCGCTGGCCGAGGAGGAGGATCGCTCCCGGCGATCCCGCCTCGTGGGGCTCCTCAAGGAGATGGGCCGGGCGACACCGGCTCCCTTTCTGGCCCGCCTGGACGATCAGCGGTGGTACCTGGTGCGCAACGTGGTGGGGATCCTGGGTGACATCGGCGACGCGGAGATCCTGCCCGAACTGGACCGCGTCGCGGCGCATCCCGAGCCGCGCGTGCGCCGGGAGGTGGTCCGCACATACAGGCGCCTCGCCACGCCGGAGTGCCTGGAGCGGATCATCAAGGCCCTGGACGACAACGACCGCAGCGTCCAGCTCGCCGCCGTCAAGGCGCTGGCCTCACTTGGGGGTGAGAAGGCGGGCAGGGTGCTCGAGAAGGTCGCCAGGAAGCGAAAGCCTTTCACGCGCGTCGGCGCGGAGGTTCGCCAGGAGGCGCTCCTGTCGCTCGGACGGCTGGGCGCTCCCGGCGCCTACGAGGTCATGTACGAGATCCTCACCAGACGGCGCCTGCTGGGTCTGAGCGAGCCGGCGGACATGCGGGCCGCCGCGGCGCGGGCGCTCGGGCGGCTGGGGACCCCCCGTGCGCTGACCTTGCTGACGGAGATGGCACGCAAGGATCCGCGCCAGGTCGTGCGGGAAACGGCGAGCGAGGCGCTGAGGAAACGGACGGGGACGGCGGTCAAACGTTGAACGATTTCCCGCAACCGCAGGTTTTCGTAGCGTCCGGATTGGAGAAGGTGAAGCCGGAGTCGAGCAGCCCGCCACCCCAGTCGAGCGTGATCGATCGCAGGTACGGCGCGCTCTGCGGGTCGACGAGGATCCGGAGGCCGTTCGAATCGATCACCTGATCCTCGGCCTGCGGCTCGTCGGCGAAATCCATGACGTACTCCATGCCCGAGCATCCGCTCGCCTTGACCCCCACGCGCACGGAGAACCCCTCCTTGCCCTGTTCCTCCATCATCTTTAATAACTGCTTGATTGCCCTGGGGGTGACCTCGATCATGGATCGCCTCTCCTGTTTCCCTGATCCTAGGGTGATTCGCCCGATCCGTCAATGAGGTCGATTCTTTCGGGCCGCCGCGAGCCGGCGGTAGGTGGCCTGCTCGCGCGCCGCGGCCTCCTCGCGTCCCATGCCGTGGTAGATCGCGGCAAGAAAGCGGTGCGGTTCGGGCATCAGCGGATCCAGACGGGCGGCCTCTTCCAGGTACGTGATGGCCTCGTCCATGTGGTTCGTCTTGGCCGACAAGCGCCCGGTTTCGACCATCACGATCGGATCGAGGGGGTTCAGGTCGGCCGAGCGGCGATACGCCGCCAGCGCGCCGGCATCGTCGCCCAGCGCATCCAGGCACTGGCCGTGAACGGCGTGCAGCTTGGCGTCGTCCGGGTTGATGCGCACTCCTTGCTCGATCTTCGCGAGGGCCTCGCGCAGCTTGCCTTCCTGTAGCAGGCGGTCGGCCTCGATGAGGAGGAAATACCCCCGGCGCCGTCTGTCGACCTGCGTGTCCTGGGCCCGTGCCACCTGCCGGAACCGCTCCCGCGCGCGGGCGGCTTCCTCGCCGCGCCCGATCCGGCCGAGACAGTTTCCCAGGTTGTACCAGGCGCCTCGATGCTGGGGATCCTCGCGTGTCACCCGGCGGAACTGTTCGACGGCTCCACGACAGTCGCCGTTTTGCATCAGGATGGTTCCGAGCTGGTAGCGCGAGGTGGTGTCGCCGGGGGCGTCGGCGAGCAGTGCCTTCAGCGCGGCGATCGCCTCGTCGGTCCGGCCCTGCTTGGCCATCACCTTCGCCAGGCCTCGCCGCGCCCTGACATCGGGCTCTCGGCGCAGGGCGTCCTCGTAGTGCGCGATCGCCTGGTCGAAACGGCCGGAGTTGGCCTCGATCGCCGCCAGGTCGATCAGGGCGCCGGGATGGCCCGGCGACAACCGCAACGCCTCCTTCAGGTGATCGGTCGCGAACTGATACTTCTTTTGCCCCTCGTACGCGCGCCCGAGCTCGTAATGAGCCGTCGCATCCGCGGGGCGCATCGCGACCGCCTTCTCCAGCGCGCGTTGCGCGCTCTCGTAATCCTTCGCGCGCAGCGCGGCCTCGGCACGCGCCATCAGGGAAGAGAACTCGTCGGCGTGCAGCAGGACCGGAAAGACGATCAGGAGCAAGCCGGCCGGGATCCGCCTCATCGCGCCGACCCCTCTCCCTCGAGCAGCGTCGCGAACCGGACGGCCGGGTCGACCAGGAAGGTCTCCACCGACCCGGAAGGCCAGCGCACCGTGACGCGGGCGGGCCCCGCCGGGCCGTCCGGGCCGAGACCGAAGTGGACCCGCATGTCGGGCTGCGAGAGGTAGCTGCCCCCGCTGCGGACCTCGACCATCTCCGGTCCGTGAGGGCCGTGCAGGCTCGCGCGCGCTCCCAGGGCGCTGCGGTTGGAACGCCGGCCCACGAGCCGCAGCGTGAGACCGCGCGCCGCGTCACCTCCGTCGTTGCGGATCAGGCGGGGCGCGCCTCCGCAGACGGTGATCAACAGATCGGTGTCACCGTCGCCGTCGATGTCGCCGGCCGCCATGCCGCGGCCCACCAGGGGCGTGCCCAGTCCCGGGCCTGCCTTCAGGCCGACTTCCTGCATCCTGCCGCCGGGCATGCCGCGAAAGAGGAAGGGCCGCTGCGCGTAGGTCGTGGCGTCGTTGAAGTAAGGGGCGTTGTCCAGGATGTGCCCGTTGGCGACGGCCATATCCATCCGGCCGTCGTTGTCATAGTCGAAGAACTGCACCCCGAAACCGACGTACGAGAGACTGACCGCCCCCACCCCCGAGGAGAAGCTGGCGTCGGAGAAGATGCCGTCTCCCTCGTTGCGATACAGGTCGTTGTACTCGAAGTCGAGGTTGGTGACGACCAGGTCCAGGTCACCGTCGCCGTCGTAATCGCCGAAGAACGTTCCCATGCCCGCCTGCGGTTCGCCGTCCACGCTGTAGCCCACCCCGGCCAGGAGCGTCACGTCGGCGAATCGTCCGTTTCCTTCGTTGCGGTACAGCACGTTGGGCGACTTGTCGTTGGCCACGTACAGGTCGATGTCTCCGTCGTTGTCGTAATCGCCCGTGACCACCCCCAGGCCGTTGCCGTCGCGGGCGGTCAGGCCCGCCTGGTCGCTGACATCGGTGAACGTGCCGTCGCCGTTGTTGCGGTACAGGACGTCCGGCTGGCCGTTGTAGACGTTCGGGTGGCAGTAGGCGCGAACGTTGCGCGCGTAGTCGCCGCAGTACTTGTTGTTGTCGGGCGCGAAATCGACATAGTTGGCCACGTACAGGTCGAGGTCGCCGTCGCGGTCGTAGTCGAGGAAGGCGCAGCTCGTGCTCCAGAGGTCACTGCCGGCGCCGCTCGCGCCGGTCGTCGCCTCGAAGGAGCCGTCGCCGTTGTTGCGGTACAGCACGTTGAGCCCGAAGTTCGTCAGGTAAAAGTCCGTGTATCCGTCGTTGTCGTAATCGCCCGCGCAGATGCCCATGCCGTAGCCGGTGTCGCCGGTGCCGCTCGAGACCGTGACGTCCGTGAAATGTCCCGTGCCGTCGTTGCGGTACATGGCGTTGGTGAGGGGTCGCGTTTTCTTGTAGCCGGGCAGCGGCGCGCCGTTGACCAGGTACAGGTCGAGGTC
>JBHHZN010000009.1:0-17559 GCA_046758155.1 Acidobacteriota bacterium
CCTGCCCCGCTGCGCGAGCGGCGAGACGATCGCCGCCTTTTGCCTGACCGAGCCGTCCTCCGGCTCCGATGCGGCCAACATCTCATCACGCGCGCGCTTCGATGAAGCGAGCGGCTCCTGGATTCTCAACGGCACGAAGCAATGGATCACGAACGGCGGGATCGCCGATCTGTTCACGGTTTTTGTTCAGACCGAGACGACCAAGAAAGAACGGGCGATGACCGCGTTTCTGCTCCGGCGCGGCACGCCGGGCCTGTCCGCCGGCAAGCCGGAGAAGAAGATGGGCCTGCGCGGGTCCTCCACGACGGACGTGATCATGGAGAACGTGCGGGTCGATCCGCGCGACATGCTGGGAGAACGGGGTGCCGGTTTCAAGATCGCCATGGAGATCCTCAACCAGGGAAGGCTCTCGCTTGCCGCCGCCTGCGCGGGTCCCTCCCGGGCCCTGATCGCCTCCTCGGCGGAGTTCGCCAAGAACCGCCGGGCGTTCGATCAATCGGTGGCGGATTTCGAGATGATCAAGGGGAAATTCGCGGAGATGGTCCTCGATACGTACGCCCTGGAGTCGGTCGTCGCGGTCACGACCCATCTGGCTGAGCGGGGATGGGATTTCTCCCTCGAATCCGCCCTCTGCAAGATCCTGGCGTCCGAGGCGATGTGGCGCACGGTCAACCATGCCGTGCAGATCAACGGAGGCGCCGGCTACATGCGCGAGTACCCCTTCGAACGGGCGCTGCGCGACGCCCGGATCAACCCCATCTTCGAGGGGACCAACGAGATCCTGCGGCTCTTCGTGGCCCTGGCGGGCATGCAGGGGCCGGGAAGAACGCTGAAGGAGGTCGGCCGGGCCCTGGCCGCGCCCCTGGCCGGTCTCGGAGTCCTCAAGGAGTACGCGGCCCACAAGATCCGCCGCGTGATCGGCGCCGAGAAGCTCACCTTCGCCCCCCCGGAACTTCACGAACCCGCCGGCCGCGTCGAGCAGTTCGTGGCGCAGTTCGCCTCCACGGTCGAAGCCGCCCTGAAACGCCATGGCCGGGAGATCTTGAAGCGGGAGTACATCCAGGAGAGGATCGCCGACGCCGCCGTCGACCTGTACGCGATGATCTGCTGCCTTTCCCGCGCGGCCACCGCCGGCGCCGCCGATCACCACCTCGCCGCGAGCGCCTTCTGCGAACGGGCCTGGCGGCGTCTGCGGCGGAATCTGCGGCAGGTCGAGACCAACTCGGATGCCGCGACGACCGCCGTGGCCGACCTCGCTCTGGAACGGGGCGTGTATCCGTTCGCCTGAAATCCCGACCTGGGCTCCGGCGCCACGTGATACAATGCCTCCGACCCGATGGAGGTAACCATGCTTTCGAGAATAGCCACTGCCCTGTTCACCGTCGCCGCGCTGGTCGGGCCGGCATCAGCGGGAATCACGAGCCAGGCGGATCTGGACCGCCTCGCCGGCGCGTTCTACAGCCCGCCCGTCGTCGATCCCGAGAACATCTATCACGTCCAGAACGTTTCCTTCACACAGGACATCGCAAAGTTTTCGCTCCTCGACGGTACGGTCTTCCTGACCAAGCCGGTGGAAGGGATCGTCCGGGCCGCCGTCTTCATCGGAAACGGGAAAGTCACCATCACGCCGCTGCGGCCGATCGACAAGCAATGCCTTCATCTGGCGGCGGCCGATCACCTCAGGAAGGGATGCGGCGAGCGTCTCGACACGACCATCTCGCAACTGCTGCTCGTCAACTTCGACGCGGATCTGGCCGGCCTGAGACACTCGCTCACCGCCAAGGCCGGGGGAGCGGACACCTCGAAGGCGGCCGCGGTCCTGAAGGACCGGTTCCATATCATGCGATGGCTCGAGCTGCCTTTCGACCTCGCGCTCGTGCAGGAAAAACAAGGCCTGACGGAACAGGGGACGTACATCGATTTCAAGAGCAAGGATTACGGATGGCTCGTGTACGCGTTCCAGCCGAGAGAGCAGATGGAAGTGTCTCTCGCCTCGCGCAAGCAGACCGGCTCCGTCATGGGGTGGCGCACCCTCATCCGGACGCACAAGAAGGAAGATATCGACGCCCAGGGACGCTACATCGCCGATCCGCGGCTGGACCAGAAGCCTCTCATCGACATCCAGAAGTACAGGATGGAGGTCACGATCCCGGACACCCAGCACCTGCAGGTCGAAGCCGACGTGACCTTCACACCCTTGGTGGAGAACCTTCCTGTCGTCACCTTCGATCTGCGCAACAACATCCCCGCTCCGGGCACCATCAGCCGCAGCTCGGCCAGGGCCAAGCCCATTCGTGTCACGAGCCTCACCGACGAGTCGGGACAGACGTTGCCGTACCTGCACCGCAAGCACAGCCTCCTGATCGTGCCGCAGCATCCGCTGACGCGGGGGCAGGAATACACGTTTCACTTCGGGCTCGATGAGGAGACCATCATCCAGATCACCTCCGATCACTACCAGGTCCTGAACACCTACCCCTGGTTTCCGCAGTACGGTTACCTCGGGGGGCATTACGCCATGGACTGGACGATCAAGGCGAAAAAACCGCTGGTCGCGACGGGATCGGGGCGCATCGTGAAGTACGGTCCCGAGGGCCGCTTCAACGTGACCCACCTGGTGTTCGACCAGGACGTGCAGTTCCCCAGCCTCATCTTCGGCCGGTACAACAGGCAGGAGGATCACTACGCGGACTCCAGGGTAGGGGACAAGATCGCCCTGGCCGCCTTCTCCTGGCCCAAGACCACCATTACCTTCACGGATTCCAGGGGGGATCTGCGTGACTTCGATGTGACCGTGCCGACCAGTAAGCCGAAATCGATCCTGGAGGAGGCCAAGCAGATCATCAAGTTCGGCGAGGCTTTGTACGGACCGTTTCCTTATGACACCCTGAACATCGCCGAGATGGCCCCTTTTCTCGGGTTCGGACAGTCTCCGACCGGTTTCGTGCTGTTGACCGGCGAGGCCTTCATGTCCTCGCAGGCCATCGCCAGCCAGTTCACGACGCTGAAGGCCGATTTCGTCCACGGATTCTTCGCGCACGAGATCTCCCACCAGTGGTGGGGCCACACCATCTCGTGGGCCTCCCCCGAGGACGTCTGGCTGAGCGAATCGTTCGCCGAGTACAGCGCGGGGCTGTACGTCATGCAGCTCCTCGGCCAGGAGGCTTTCCAGGGAAAGCTGAAGGACTGGCGAGACGCGGCGCGCATCGCGGATCCGCACGCCCCGATCGCCTGGGCCAACAACGTCTCCGGCGTGAACTCCGGGCAGTGGAGAACGGGGCTCATCTACGACAAGGGGCCCTATGTCCTGCACATGCTGCGCATGCAGATCGGCCACGAGAATTACGTGAAGGCGATGAAGAACGCCCTCGCGAAGTACCGGTTCAAGCAGATCAAGACCGATGAGCTGGTCCGCGAGATCGAGGCCGTCGTCGGCTACAAGCTGGATTACTTTTTCGATCAGTGGTTCCGCGAGACGGGGATTCCGAAGTTTCATTACACGAGCGACGTGCGCCAGAGCGAGGACGGCAAGTGGCTGGCCACGATCAAGATCAGCCAGGCCGACAAGGACCATGCCAAGATCGTCCTGATGCCGGTGTTCTTCCATTTCGGCAAGGATCGTGTCGTCGTGAAGAACCGCCCCGTCCTGAAGGCCGAGGACGTCTATCGCGTCAAGCTCCCCGAGAAGCCCGACCGTATCTCGCTGGACGACAACCGCACCCTGCTGGCCGATATCGTCGCCGAGGACGGCTCGGCCTATTGATCCCGGAGGGACCGCTGCCTTCTTTCCACGTCACTCCAGTGCCGCGCGGCGTGGCGGACGGGCCTGGATGCATCCCTTCGCCCGTTCGTCGCCGCGTGCCGAGGATGAATCGACAGCGTGCCTGAATTCGAACCGATCATCGGCCTCGAGGTCCACGCCCAGCTCAAGACCAGAACGAAGATCTTCTGTGGCTGCCCGACGCTGTTCGGGGCCGAGGCCAACACCAACGTCTGTCCCGTCTGCCTGGGCATGCCGGGCGTCCTGCCCGTCCTGAACCAGCAGGTGGTGGAATTCGCCCTGAGGGCCGCCCTCGCGACCGACTGCCGGATCAACCGGCGTTGCCTCTTCGCCCGGAAGAACTACTTCTACCCCGATCTTCCGAAGGGCTACCAGATCAGCATGTACGAGATCCCCCTGGCCGAGCAGGGACTGGTCCCGATCGAGACGGATGAAGGCCCGGGCAGGCGCATCGGCCTGATCCGCATCCACATGGAGGAAGACGCCGGCAAGCTGATCCATGAGGGCATGCCCGATTCGGACACCAGGTCCTACGTCGATTTCAACCGATCGGGCGTCCCGTTGATCGAGATCGTGAGCGAGCCCGATATCAGGTCCGCCCCGGAGGCGCACAGCTACCTCACCCGTCTGCGCTCCATCCTCGTGTACCTGCAGATCTGCGACGGCAACATGGAGGAAGGGTCCCTGAGGTGCGACGCGAACGTCTCGGTTCGCCCCGCCGGAACGGATGCGTTCGGCACGAAGGTCGAGATCAAGAACCTGAACTCCTTCAGGAACGTCGTGCGTGCCCTCGAGTTCGAGATCGACAGGCAGTCGCACGCCTTGCACGCAGGGCAGGACATCGTCCAAGAAACCCGCCTCTTCGATGCCGACCGGGGCGTGACCGAGCCGATGCGAGGCAAGGAGGAGGCGATGGAGTACCGCTATTTTCCCGAACCGGACCTGCCGCCGCTCGTGATCGGCGACGACTGGATCGAGCGCGTTCGACGGGAGCTGCCCGAGCTGCCCCAGGCCCGCAGAGCCCGCTTCCTGGCGGAGTACGGCCTGCCGCCCCGCGACGCCGACTTCCTGACGCTCGAGAGGCCGCTCGCGGACTATTTCGAGACGGTGGCGCGTGAATCGGCCAGCCCGAAGGCCGCCGCCAACTGGGTCACCTCGGAGCTGCTCGGCCGCCTGAATGCCGCGAAGATGGGGATCGAGGCGTCACCCGTGAAGGCGTCGTCTCTCGCGGCTCTCATTCGACTCATCGGGGATGGAACGATCTCGGGCAAGATCGCGAAAACCGTCTTCGACGAGATGTTCACCGCCGGGGGCGAACCCGCCCGGATCATCGAGAAGAAAGGGCTGATCCAGATCTCCGACGAGTCGAGCATCCTGCCCATCGTGGAGCGGATCCTGAAGGACAACCCTTCCCAGGTGAAGCAATATCGCGCGGGCAAGACGGCCGCCCTGGGCTGGTTCGTCGGCCAGGTCATGAAGGCCACCCAGGGAAAGGCCAACCCGCGTCTGGTCAACAAGATCCTCGAGGAAAAGTTGCAGGGCTGAATTGATCGATCTCGCGCTGGTGCTCATCGCCCTGCAGGCAGGCCCCGCCGGCCTCGTCCCGATCGAGGCGTCCCCGTTCACGCTCCGGTGCTCGCCGCCGCTGGCCCGGCGGACCGAGCGGCTCGCCACGGGCCTGCCCGCGACGCTGTCCCGCCTCAGGCGAAGCCTCGATGCTCCCCCCCTGCCTCCCACGAACCTCTATCTCCTGCTGGGACCTTCCGCCCCTCGAGACGGCCCGCTGGGGTCCCTGCTCGAGGCGATGCCCGAATGGGCGGCGGGCGTGGCATTTCCGGGGGCCCATGCCGCCGTCATCCGGGTGGATCGCATCGGCTCGTACGGCCAGCGGGAGCTGAGCGGCGTGGTGGCGCACGAGATCGTGCACCTCCTCATGGCCGAGGCCGCCGCCTCCGGCCCGGGGCGCCCGGAGATGCCTCGGTGGTTCAGCGAGGGGGTGGCGAGCAACCTGGCGGGGCAGGGAGAATGGCTCGATTTCATCTACTTCTGGGTCTCGGGGGTCGCTTCCTCACCCCAGCCGCTGGCCAGGCTGCAAGCCTCGTTCGAGGAAGCCGGCAGCGCGGCCACGCGAAACGCGGCCTACGCGGGGTCCTTCGAGTTCGTTCGGTTTCTCATCCGGCGGCACTCGGCGCGATTTCCGGCACGCGTCCTGGCAGGGTTGCGCGCCGGCCTGGGTTTTCAACAGGCCTACGCGCGAGCCACCGGGACCACCCTCCGGATGGACGAGGCGCGGTGGGCCTCGAGCCGACGGGGCATGCGCCGCTGGATGGCGATCATGACCTCTCCGTTGACTCTCTGGAGCGTCATCACGTTCTTGTTTCTCCTGGCCTACGGGGCCAAGAAACTGCGGTCCCGGCGGCTGATGCGACGCTGGCAGGAGGACGATCTCATTCGATGAACCTATAATGGCCTCGCCATGATACGGCTGCATCATGTGAGCAAGAGCTACGCGTCGGGCTGCGCGGCTCTCAGCGACGTCTCCCTGCACGTCGAGAAGGGCGAGTTCATCTTCGTGACCGGCCCGAGCGGCGCCGGCAAGACGACCTTGCTACGGCTCCTCGTGCGAGAAGAGCTGGCGACTCACGGCAACATCGTGGTCAATGGCCGCAATGTCTCCTCGATGCCTCTGAAGGATGTCCCGTATCTCCGGCGTATCATCGGCGTCGTCTTCCAGGATTTCAAGCTGATCCGGAACCGGACGATTCTGGAGAACCTCACCCTGGTGCAGGAAGCGGTCGGGGTGCCCCGCGCCGCCCACGTGTCGCGCGCCATGAAGGTGCTCAAGCAAGTATCCTTGCAGCACAAGATGAACGCCAGGCCGATACAGCTCTCCGGCGGCGAGCAGCAACGGGCGGCCATCGCCCGCGCGCTGGTCAACGAACCGCTCATCCTGCTGGCGGACGAGCCGACGGGAAACCTTGATACCGCCCTGGCCCGTGAGATCATGAAGCTGTTGCGCGGGATCAACGCGCACGGAACCACGGTGATGGTGGCGACTCATGACAGGGAGCTGCTGCGCGAGTTCGGCAGGAAGATCATTTACCTCGAGGCGGGCCGGCTGATCGCACAGGGCGCGGCGAGCCGGCACGAGACGCTGCGGCGGGCGGATCGCGCGGGAATGGGGCCGGTCGGGTGATCCAGGCTTTGCGCTGCTTCATCCGTGAAGCGTTCCTGGGCCTGTCCCGGGCGCTCGGCATGAATGCCCTGACGATCGGCATCATCGCCGCCTCGCTCGCCATCGTCGGCGGTTTCCTGATCCTCCTGGAAAACCTGGAGCGGGTCGCCGACGAGTGGAACCAGGTGCAGATCCACGCCTATCTCAAGGATGACGCGGTCGAGAATTACCCTGACGAGGTTCTGGCCCTGGTCGAGCGGCTCCGGTCATGGCCGGGCGTCCGGGCCGTCGATTTCGTCTCACGCCGGGAGGCCCTCGCCATCTTCCGTTCGACCTTCTCCGATCTGGCGGAAGCGGTCGATACCCTCCAGAATAATCCCCTTCCCGCCTCCATCGAGATCGCGATGACCGGCGACCAGGATGGTCGCGGCGCCGGCACCGGGAGCCTGATCGCGGAGCTGCGCTCCTCGGATCTCGTCGAGATCGTGCAGGATAACCGAGGCGATGCCCGGCGCCTCATGGCGGTGCGAGGGCTCGTCCTGCGAGTCGGGGCCGGCGTCGGCGCCATCCTGATCACGGCGTCCATCTTCATCACCTTCAGCGTGATCAGGCTGGCGGTAGGCGCCCGCCGCGAGGAGATCGGGATCATGCGCCTGGTGGGGGCGACGCCCGGATTCATTCGAGGACCGTTTCTGGTGGAGGGGCTGTTGCAAGGAGGCCTGGGAGCGGGTCTCGCCCTGCTCGTGCTCTATCTCGCCCATCTGGGGCTTGTCGACTACGCCCATCGCTCGGGCAACAGCCTGGCCCGCCTTCTCAGCGCCAGCTTCCTGCCGGCCCCCCGGGCCCTGGAGCTGACCCTGGGCGGGCTTTTCATCGGCCTCGCCGGCAGCGCCCTGTCGCTTCGCCGCTTCCTGGATGAAAGGACTGCGATCCGGCCTCCGTGGGTGTGATCGCGCGACGCTCCCGGCGGCGGGCGGCTAGAAGGGGAACCCGACCCAGAAATCCGAGCGGAAGCCGGGATCCTCGACCCTCACGAGCTGGCAATCCTGCGCGATACTCGCGAAAGAGCTGACGATGGCCGCGTTGCACGCGGCCGAGTTGATCGTCTCGGAGTGCGGCAAGGTGTGGGCGAAATTCCAGTTCAGGTTCAGGAATCCGAGTCGGAACGAAAACCCCAGACCGTATGAGGCCCGCCCATCCTGGAGGCGGTTGTTATCGCTGTCCCAGAACTTGAAATCACGGAACGCGAAAAGACGATTGTCCCAGAACAATCCGTCCTGTGTCCAGGCGGTCCCGAGGTCGAAGAAGAGGACACCGCGTAGCTGCCTGATCGAGCCGAACGGGAACCGGAGCTCGTCCAGAAGTGGGAACCGGAGCTCGAGGTTCATGAAGGCCGACTGATCGCCGAGAAACTCCCGGAACCGGTACCCGCGGATCTGGTTGATCCCGCCGATACCATACAGCGGCGCGCCGTCTCCGATACCGATGTTGGAGGCGAGGCGCCAGGCCAGCAGCGATCGCCGCGTGATCCTCTGATACGTCCGGAAATCGAGGGAATAGGCCGTGTAGTTGCCGAGGCTGCCGGTCGAGGCCGGGAAGGTCGAGACGCCGAAGTTGATCCGTTTGCCCTGCCACGGCCCGAAAGACTTGTAACGCGCCGTGTCGTTGATGATCGAGGTGGAGACGAAGGGGGAGGTCCCCGATTCCGAGCTGAGGCTCAATTCCGCGAACGTCTTGCCCGTTGCAGGGTCGTCCGCGCTGTCGATATCGGTTCCGATGACGTCCCTGTTCTGCACACCACCGGAAACGCGTAGCTTCGTGAACGTGTTGAATGGGAAGACGAAGCCTCCCTGGGCGGCGCTGATCCTGTTGGATTGCTCCCTGGTGAATCTCCCCGATCCCGTCCGGAGAACCACGAAATCACGAAAGTCCGACGCCGAGGCGAACCACTGCAGGCGGTGCTTCATGTTGATGAACCCGACGTCGAGATTCGTGAAGGAGGACACGGCCTGGGTGTTGATCCAGAACCGGTGGTCGCCGAGCAAATCCGAGAACACGAGGAACGCGTTGCCGACGAACGTGCCATCACTGGCCACGCCCACGAGGACATCCGGAGTGGTTTCGAGATGATACTTCAGCTTGTCGTACGGCCTCTTCTCGGCCTCGTCCACCGTGAGCTGGAGCGCCGACTTGAAAGGAACGATCTCCTTCGGCTCCTGGACGCGCTCCTCCGGCCGGATAACCGCGACCGGCTTATCAAGATTCACGGTGAATAACCGGAAACGGCCGCGCCAGTACGCCGTCGTCACGAGCTGCGGGTTGCCGTCCTCGTCGACCATCTCCCGCGGGCTGAAATGCCCGCTGATCACATCCGAGTACTTGTCTATTTCTCCGCTTTCCAGGTCGAGCGAGTAGATGTTGAAAATGTTGTGGGGGCCGGCATCGGAGGCATAGTAGATGCGCATGCCGTCCCGGGAGAAGGAGGGCTGGATATCGCTGGTCTCCCCGAATGTGACCTGCGTCTTTTGTTCCGGATCGTTGTAATCAAGAAGGAAGATCTTCTCGAAGGAGTTGATCCTGCGGTTGTACAGGATCGTCTCCCCATCGGTCGACCACGATGGATTCGAATCGTAGAAGGGATCGTTCGTGATATTGGTCAGGATCTTGCTGCCAAGGTTGTACTCGAAGATATCGACCTGTCCATTCCGGTTGCCCGAAAACGCGATACGCCGGCCGTCCGGCGAAAAGGCGGGCGACTCCGCCACGTCCACATCCAGGACCTTCTCTACCACCCTCTTGCCCGTGACGGCATTGTAAACGAGCAGAACCCTCCGGTTCTCCTTGCGCGCGAACACCGCCACCTGGTCGCCCGTCGGTGACCACGAAAGATCATTCTTCCCCTGGAAAATCGCCGCGACCAGCGAGTCGTAATCCGTCGTGAGCCCCTTGGTGAGGTTGCGGACCATCTTCCCGCTCGTCGCGTTGATGATGACGACGTCGAGGTCCTCCTTCTTGTTCGTCATCACGGCGATGAGATCCCCGGAGGGAGAAAGGGCCGGGGAAAACGTGAATACGCCGGGCGCCTTGATCCCGATCTCCTTGCCGTAATCCTCCGGTTCGTTGTTCTTCAGGAGAATGGGGATGTACTTTTTCATGAGGAACCGCCGGAATCGCCGATCGAACTCCTCCGCGTCGGTCCCGAACGACTCCTTGATCGCCTTCTCGATATTCGATGTCAGGAGAACCTTGCGATACTCGGACAGGAAGCTCCGTATTCCCTCGGGGCCGAACTCCTGCTCGATGAAATCGAATGCCGCCTGCCCGAAGCGATAGGTCAGAAAACTCAGCCCACGGACCCGGGTGATCGGAGGGATGAGGCCGTTCACCACCGCGTCGCGGATGATCATGCGATCGACGCTGTCCTCGTCGTGAGCCATATGGGATGCCAGCCCCTCCATCAGCCACAAGGGCGGGCTCGCGAAGAGCGCCCGGCTGCCCGAATCGTTGAAGAGCATGCTGTACTCGAAAATGTGCGTCAGCTCATGCGTGATGAGCGCATAAAGCTTGTCGGGGGGCTGGTCGATGGGCAGCACCATCCGCTTTTGCAGCGGCTCGGCGAACGCGCCGACCGACTGCGGAATGAACCCCAGGGTGATGTTGGTCTGCTCGAAATCCCCGTGTGTCTTGTAAAAAATGAGAGGCGTGCGGAATTGCGGTGTGTGGTCCAGCGCGTCGCTTAGCTGGAGGAAGGCACTCTCGGCGTAGGAAACCACCTGTTCGAGAAACGGCTCCTCCTCACTGTAGTAGTAAACATCGAAGTGGGGCGCCCGGTAGATCTTCCAGTCGAAATTCTTGTAGATGACCTTGTTCTTGCCGAAATGACCGAACTGCGCGATCTGGGCCCTGGGCGCCGTCCCGAAAACCCCTCCGGCGATCAGGACGCAAAGGGCGGCCAGGAGGTGTACGCGCATTCCCCGCATCATGGTTATATCAGTCCGTGAATAGGTAACGCGATTCCACTCTGGGACGTGGCGACACGATCGCCAACACCCCGTTGCCTATGCTCTCCATCTCTTGCAGCAAGACCGTGAGATCGTCGGTGGACTTCCCGTTGAACAACATCTCTTCCTCGAAATGATCCTCGTAGAGCAAGTCGCCCGACGAACCCCTCAGGAAATACATGCCCAGTTTCAACTGGAATGACTCGCGCTCGACCCAGCGGCTCTGCCGCAGGCGCTGCCCCGTTCGCGGTGAAATGTAGTCCCGATCCACGAAGCCGGATTGATCCTCGGTGCCGAAGTCCGCGGTACCCGCCACGATGAGGTCGGCATTGTACCGTTTCCCCACACGTCTCCAGTAAGCCGTGTTACGGACCGCTTCCTCGATCGATTGCTCGGGCAGAGGCAGGGGGTCAACATCCAGGACCTCGAACCGCGTGTGCTTGCGAAACAGGCCCCGCAGAACATGGACGACCTCCTTGCCCACTTCCACCGTCGGGTGATCGCTGGCCCGGAAGCCAGCCACCAGAAGGCGGGACATTCCCGTCGTGTCGATCTTTTCGGCCATCGGCAGCTTGACCTGGACCTCGATGACGCCGGCCTGGGCTCCGGCCGCCGCGACCGCCGACACGACCAGCCCGACCAGGAGTCTACCGATCACTCCGGTTCACTCCCTGCTGGTCGCGATAGAAATCCATGAATTTTTCGTAATTCATCCGGATCCGTTTGTTGTCGGGATCCAGAGCCAGGGCCGCCTTGTACGCGGCGAGGGCCAGTTTGAACTGTCCCAGGCTCTCACGCGCCACCGCCAGATTGTTGAAGGCTCTCGCGTTGGAGGGATCGGCCTGGGCCGCCTTCTCGAACCGGAAGGCGGCCTCCCGCCACGAGCCCATGCGGGCCACCTTGGCGCCGAAGGCGAGCTGGACCTCCGATTCCTTCTTCTGGACGGCGCGCGGCGCCGACGGAGACAAGACGAGAGAGACGGCCAGGAACAGGACGATCGGAGTTGCCCCGCTGAGGAACGTCCTGCGAATCACATCATCCCTTCTCAAGCATGGAAGCGGAGATAACGACTTTCGCGGGAGTATAACCACCTCCTCCCACCGTTTCAACGAGCGGCCCGGAAGGCCTACTCCCCCGCCCGCATCAGGTAACCACGGCGCGACATGACGCGAACCTTCTCTCTTGAGACACGCACCAGTACTTTTCGGTAGCCTTCTCGCTGTGGATCGGCCGGCTCGAAACCGAGCACATACCTGCTGCCGAGGGATTCGGAGATGCGTGCGAAGGCTTCCTGCAGGTTCGCCGGCCCTCGCGCGCGCACCAGCTCACCGCCGGTCTCACGGGTCATCTGGAGCAGGGCCGGCACGTCAGCCGTCCCGTGGGCTATCGCGAACACCGTCACATCGGCCTCCTGGGCCGCATCGATCGCGACGCGCAGCCGATCAGGACCGTCCTCGTCGAGCGTGTCCTCTCCATCGGTGAAGAGCACCAGGACACGTGCGCCGGCCTGTTTCGCCAGGTAAAGCGAGCCGACCCTCAGCGCCTCGTTCAGCGCCGTGCGTGTCCCCTCCACACGCACGGCTGCCACGGCCGCTCTCAGCTTGTCCCGGTCGCGGGTGAACCCCTCCACGAGGGAGACTTGATCGTTGAAGGCGAGCAACGACTCCGGCGAGTATGCCGGTAGACTATCGATGAAATCCGAGACCGCCTTGCGCGCGGACCAGAACTGCCCCTCCATGCTCTCGCTGTTGTCCAGGGCGATCGCCACGGAGGCGGGGAGAGGCTCGTGGAAAAAGGACACGATCGGCCTGGGTGACCCGTCCTCCAGCACCTCGAAGTCCCCCACCTTCAGGTCGGTCACCAGAGGCCCCTCCTCGGGGGCGCCCGGCAGGATCAGTCGCACGACGACCGGGACGAGAACCAGGTTCACGTCCACGGCCTCCAGGAACGGCAGCTTGGACGACACCGCCGCCAGCGTGGCCTTCCGGCCGTCCTTGGAGACAGCGACCACCTCCAGGCGATGACGGCGCGGCTGGGGGGCCAGATCGAGGGACCAGATGAACGGGGGCTTGCCGTCATGCCGGGCGGGTCCGCCGTCGACGCTGAGACTCATGTAGGCGACGGCGCGAGACGGCTCTCCCGACGCCTGGAAGGCCCCGGCCTCGATCCGGCACTTGCCGGCGAGATACAGCGGTACCGGCTTCAGTATGCGGACATGGAACGGAGGCTCCGGAGGCTCCGCGGCCCCGACCAGCACCAGGCAAGAAGGAAGCAGAAACCAGCGTAACACCCGTTCAGTATAATGGCCGGCATGAACCAGGACGACGTGCCGCCGGCAAGACCGATCCGGCCGTGTGTCCTGCTGGATGGCAGGACCCGGGCGCCCGCCTCCAAGAGCCTGACGATCCGGGCGCTGGCGGCCGCCGCGCTCGCCCCGGGACGCTCGGTCCTGAAAGATCCCCTCCTGGCGGACGATACACGCCTGATGGCCCGAGCCCTCGGGCAGCTCGGGATCCCCGTCCTCCATCGCGGGGACTCGTTCATCGTCGAGGGTCCCGGGGGGCGGTTGCCGGCCGGGAACGCTTCCTTGTGGCTCGATAACGCCGGCACCCCGCTGCGGATCTTGACCGCTCTGTGCACGCTCGGTGACGGGCGGATCACCCTGGACGGATCGGCGCGTATGCGGGAACGGCCCATAGCGGGGCTCGTGACGGCTCTGCGAGACCTGGATGTGCGGATCCGATCGATTCATGACGACGGCTGCCCGCCCGTGGAGGTCCTGGCCGGGGGGTTCCCGGGGGGGACGGTCCTCCTGCAGGCCGGTGCCTCGAGTCAGTACCTCTCCGCGCTGCTGATGGTGGCCCCTTGCGGATCGCGGGCCCTGGAGCTCGAGGTCGCCGGGAAGGTGGTCTCGCGCCCGTACATCGACCTGACGGTCCAGGTCATGCGGGAATTCGGCGCGCGGATCGACCATGAGGGGCACCGGCGTTTCCTGGTTCACCCGACCGGGTACCACCCCCGGCAATACGCCATCGAAGCGGACGCCTCCAGCGCCTCGTACTTCTTCGCCGCCGCGGCCATCACCGGCGGCCGAGTGGAGGTCACGGGCATTCCGCCTGAATCCCGTCAAGGCGACCTCCGCTTTCTCGACCTGCTGGAAGAGATGGGCTGCCGCACCTCACGCGAGGCCGGAACCATCCGCGTCGAAGGTTGCCGGCGCCTGAAAGGGATCGACGCAGAGCTGGGCGACACGCCCGATCTGGTCCCTTCCCTCGCCGCGGTGGCCCTTTTCGCCCACGGGAAAACCACCATCCGCGGCATAGCTCATCTGCGGCTGAAAGAAACCGATCGGATCGAGACGGTCGCCTCCTGCGTGCGCGCGCTGGGCGCGAGGGCCGACACAGGACCCGATAGTCTCACCATCCGCCCCTTGGGCGCGAGGCGGCGAGGGCCCGACCCGGTCACCGTGGATCCGGCCGGGGATCATCGACTCGCGATGGCGTTCGCCGTCGCCGGCCTGGCCCTGCCGGGGCTGCGGATCGCCGATCCTGACTGCGTCAGCAAGTCGTTCCCCGACTTTTTCGAGCGGCTCGAGCAGCTCACCGCCTGACGAAAAAAACCCCGGAGGCGGGAGCCCCCGGGGTGGATGTTTCAGACGATCCCGACCGCGACCTAGAAGCGAGCCCTCGCCTGGGCCGTCAGCCTCCAGCCCGTGTCGGAGCCGTTGGTGGTCGTGCCGAAGCCGTTGAACTTCTGCTCGACGGCGTCTCCTGGATCCAGGACCGACAGAGCTGCGTCGATGCTGAAGTTATTGGAAACCCGCAAGTTGTAGAACAGATCGTACTCCAGCCCGAGATCGTCGTCACAGGTCTCGAGGGGGAAGCTCGACCCCGGGAAGCCGGCATCGCAATCGATGAACGTCCCCGTCAGCGGCGAGAAGTTCGTCCCCTCCTGCTCGTCCTTGGTGAACTGCCAGACCGAGGCGCCGAAGGTGTGCTTGCCATCTTCCACGCTGGCCTCATAGCCGACCGCGAAGGCCTGGATATTGCTCAGGGCGTACTGATCGGCCTTACCCAGCCTGCTGTGGAAATCGGTGAACAGGGGGATGTAGGCGTCCTCGTCGCCATCGTTCGGATCCTGGTCGCCGGTGGCCAGTGTGAACTGTCCCCAAACCCTCTGGGTATGGGATCCCGCGTGCCAGTTGTAGCCACCTGTCGCCTCGACGACGGTCGCCGACAAATCAAGGGCCTCATCCTTCACGCCGGGCGTGCAGTTCGTTCCGAACGCCGTGGGGATGGCGCCCGTTGTGGCGAAGAACGGCTGCGTCGGAGGGGCGCAGGGAGCATAGTCGCCTGTCTGGAACGCCGCTTCGATGTTCCAGTCGAATCCCGACCGGTCGTGGATCTTGCGGCCCCAGCGGCCACCAACGGTGATGATGTCGCCGCGCTCGTCGCCATCCTGCTCGAGGATGGTATCCGCGTTCTGTGTCATGACGAACACGTAGTAAGCGACGTCCTCCTCGACTCCGCGGCGGCCCCTGCTCACGTCGTGCTTGAAGTGCACGCCCCCGATGTTGTTATCGGTGCTCGCGGAGGGGTCCGTGAGGTTATTCTCGTTCGGGCGTGTCCAGAAACCGGTGATGCCGAAATCGTCCCACTGCCACTCGGCCACGATCGAGTCGTGCGTGATGCCGTTGTAGAAGGGCAGGCTGCTGAAGTGCAGGCCGGTATCGAAGACGATCTCCTGGCGGCCGAACGTCAGGTCCAGCACCGTCCTGCCGACATCCTTCCACCGCACCCATCCCTGGTAAAGGTCGACATTGTTGATGCGGTTCCCCGCCGACGGGTCGCCGAAGAAGGGCCGGATCGGAACATTCTCCTCCCCGCCGCCACCCGCGACGCCGTCTCCCTGGAACTCGCCGTAGACCCAGATGTCATGTCCGAGGTCCCCCTTCGCCGCGAGGCGCACCCTGTAGGGGAACAGGTCGAAATCATCATCGAAACTGTTCGTGGTGTTCTCCGTGTCGGTGAAATCCGTCAGGTTCGAGAAAAACTCGCCGCGAAACCTGACCTCACCGTGGAGGCTGAATTTGTTATCGCTGTCATTGTCGGAGGCCGCAACGGCAAGGTTGCTTCCGAGAAGCAATGCCGTACCGGCCAGCACGATCAGACCAAGTCTCCTCATCGTCCACTATCCTCCTCAGTTTGCCGAACTTTTTCTCGAGCCTCTCGTTTACCTTCGACCGCCGGCCTGGCCGCTTCTCCGACCAACGGTGCGAGCATCACCTCAGGCCTCGGCCTGCATGCTCCTATAAGATCTGGAAAACCTCAAGCGGCGGACCGTCCCTGACGATCACGTCCCTGAACACCCTCGGAGTTCTCGTCCTGCCCGGCCACCACACTGGTTTGATTTCGCGTTCGTAACGTTCCAGCGGAACGACTGCGTCTTGTTCGATTCACCTCCTCATCATCGAAGTCGTGCTTTGACGAAAATCAGCCCCCTCATCTATTCGTTCTCTCCCGCGCCAAACCTGATCGCAGGAAGGCTGGTCGGAAACCTCTCATCCCCCATGACAAGATGAGATGACCAAAGGTGCTGGGGGGTGGAATGAACGCCTAGGTTTGGCGTCTCCTCAGCGAGCGGCCCGGTAGGACGAGGATGCTATGCATGGTCTGAGCCGCGTTTTCGCCTATTTCATGCCTGCCCAACCGGCAGGATGCAGGTTCAAGGATCCTCTCACGGGATCCACCTTGCGTCACCCCACCCAGATGGCAGGTATGACGCGCCCTTTTCGGCTACTAAGTCTAACCTTACTAAAATCAGACACTTGCACTTCAGGCCGTTACTCAGGCTATTTCAGAGCCGAGGCGTTATACACTGCGCCCGAACCCGCTGTCAAGCCCCATCTCCAGCGACGCCGGAGGATACATGGCTTCAAGCAGTGCACAGCGCCGACCGTAGCAAACCCACCGTGGCATGTCAACGCGTCAGCGGTGACAGAACGAGCAAAAGCAACTGCTTGATCCCGGTGGTGAGCGGCGCCGTATCGGCGTATTCCGTGGGCGTATGGGCCCCCCCACCCGTCGTCATGCCGATGGCGATGCCCGGGATCCCGTGGCGTATGGCGACATTGTGATCCGCTGTTCCGCGCAACGTGACATCCACCGACTCCCAGCCGGCGGCGCGCAGGCTTCGGCGAGCCATCATGACCAGTGTCGACGACTCCGAGCCGAGGATCCGGCCGCCGTTCATCCGGTGCATCGTTTCATGGTCGAACCGCACGCCGATGGCATGAGCGGTTTGCTCCCCGATGGTGAGGACGCGGTCCTCCAGCCGCGTCAGCGAATCCGGGTCATTCGAGCGTAGATCGACCGTGAACCAGGCATCGCGGGCCTGGGCATTCGGCACGTCGCCTCCCCCGATCATCCCGATGTTGATCCAGGTCTCCATCTCGTCGGGCGATCGTCTCATCGGTAGGGCGCTGATCCGCTCGATCGCCCTCGCCGCCGCGAGCACTGCGCTCGGTTCGTCCCTGGACCGCAACGTGTGAGCGCCCTTCGTTCGAAAATGCAGCTTGAGCCACACGATGCCGGTGGCGCCGT
>JBHHZN010000010.1:0-17201 GCA_046758155.1 Acidobacteriota bacterium
AGACCCCCGCGCCGCGGCCGCTTGTCCTCCAGATCGACGCCGGTTCCCTGGAGCCGGGATTGGCGTCGAGTCTCCGGTTTCTTCTGGAGATCGAGAGCGAGTCGGGAGGGGTGTACACCGTCGTCGATGCCGCAGCGCCTGGGCCCGCCGGCTTGCGGGTCGTCGTCGCTGGCAAAGGTCCCTGGCGGCTTCTCGCCCGGGGAGCGCGGAAGGAGGGGGGGACAGAAAAAGGGTTCTCAACGCGAAAGTTCCGTTTCTCGGACCGCAAGCGGATGATCCGGGCCGTCGACGACCTCATGGCGGCCCTCCAGCCGGAGCTGGGGGACGGATCCCGGGAGCTGTTCGTCCCCGTGGCGCGGACGTTGTCGAAGTCGACCAGGGCCGTCGATGCGTACCTCGGTGCCGTCGAGGCGATCGACTCGGGAGACGTTCCGGCGGGGCGGGGGCTCCTGCAGCAGGCCCTCGAGAGCGATCCCCGGTTCGCGCTGGCCGGCGCGGAGCTCGGGTTCCTGCAGATCACGGCGGGGGACCAGGATGCGGCACGCCGGGTGCTGCAGTCGGTCCTGGAAGCCGGCCGGCCTACACCGTCAACTCTGGCCGGGACCGCCTGGAAGGGTCTCAATCTGGTGGCCAACGATCGGCTGAGCCTCGCCGAGAAGTACTCCGGGGAGTTGCGCCGCCGCGGTGGACTGATCGGCCGGTGGGGCACGATCGTTCATGGGCTCACGCTGATGCGGCGCGGGCAGGCGAGACAGGCGCGGGAGGACTGGACGGAGGCATCCCGGGCCGCTCCCCGGGACCCGCGCGTCCGGATGTGGCTGGGAGTGGCCCGGATGGCGGCCGGCGATTTCGATGAGGCGATGGACAGCTTCGAGAAGGCGCGGGCGGCCTGGCCCGACCTGTTGCCTGCCTTCACGATGCTGGCCGAGTGTCATGTTCGCCTCGCCGAGCTCCCCGAAGCCCGCACGGTGCTGGACGCGATGAAATCGATCATCCAGGAGGAGGGCATCGCCCCACGCTCCGATCCTCTGAACCCGGATCTCATGCTCGGGTCGCTCGACTTACTGGAAGGCCACTACAGGGCGGGGCTCGAGCGGTTCAAGAAGACCCTGGATGGACTCACGGCGGGGGGAGCGCATCCGGCCGTGACCGAGACCTTGCACCGGACCATCGTGGAGATGGAGCGGGACGGGGTCTCCAGCCAGGATACCCTGGAGCTCGATCGACAGCTCGAGGTGGCGCGGCAAGCGCTGGCCAGCTACGAGCAGGCCTTCACGGGCGATGAGGCCGCGAGGCGGAGGGCGATCTTCCTCCGGCTCAAGGGCTTGATCGAGGTCAAGTCCGGCGACACGGTCGGTGCCTGGCGCGTCGTCGAGGAGATCGCATCACTGAGGGATGAGATAGCGTCCTCGCTGTATGACGAGACGTACCTGCGGGCCGCGACTATGCTCAAGGAGGGTGACCTCGACGGCACGATCGAAGCGTTCGAACGCCTCGCGGATTACGACGGCCGGACGGTGGACATGATCGATCTCGCCCGATGGCAAACGCGGGCGCATCGTTTCGCGCAATCGCGTCGGACCTTCCTGGCCGTCAGCGAGAGACTCGCGCGCTACGCCGGTTCCTGGCCTGCCGCGGATGAGGCGCAGATGATCCTCACCGACCCGCACCTCGCGGCGCTGGTCCCGGTATTCCACTACGAGTGGGCGCGGTTGGCGTATCTGACGGGGAACTCGGCCGAGTCGCGGCGAGAATTCAACCGCCTGCTGACTTATTATCGGGATCCCGATCAGCGCCTCAGCGGGATGGTGAGAGAAGCCCGCGAGCGCGGCGCGCACCCTGAATCACAGATCCGCAGCAAGAGGCAATGAAGGGCGGATAGAACCCAAAAAAGCGGAATCATGAAGTGGTGGCCCGCGCCCCTGCCGGGACCGTCGGGCCGCCACTTCAGCGGAGCCTCCAGCCCGGCACGAAATCTGGAGGCTCCGTTCTCTCGGTTACGGTTCGTTGGACACGTCGGTGGGAGAAAGGTTGACCGGGAAGACGGCGGATCTTTCGTTCCGCAGAATCTCGCGACGAGAGTTCCTGAGGCACGGCGGCACCGCCGCGGCCGGTGTCGCCGCCGCGGCGCTGGCGGGCATGCCGGCAGGCGAGGAGGGGGGGGGCACGCAGCCGCCTGGGCCGCCGCCCCGGACCCTGCCCCCCGCGATCGGAGCGGACGATTACAGGGCTCGTCTCGCGGCGGTGCGCGATGCGATGAGTGCGCTGGCGGTGGACGCGCTTCTGTTGCCCGCGGGCTCCGATATGGAGTACCTGACCGGCCTGGAGCTGCGCCGCCGCGAGCGTCTGGTCGCCTTCATGGTGCACGCGAGCGGTCCGTCGATAATCTTCTGTCCCGATTTCGACAAGGAGATCGTCGACGCCGGCCCGGTGCCCATCGAGCAGGTTCAGACCTGGGATGCCGATCAGGATCCCATGAAGATGTTGAAAAAGCACATCAAGAGATCAGGTCTCTCGAAGAAGAAGATCGCGGTGGGAGGCAGGCTGTGGTACGACGAGTTCGCGGATATCGATGCCGACCTGCCCAAGCTCAACTTCATCAGCGCGACCACGATCCTGGGTGGCCTGCGCGAACATAAATCACCCGCGGAGATGGCGCTCATCAGGGGAGCATCTCGTCTCACGGAAAAAGCCATCGATCGCTGCTGGTCCGACGCCAAGGAGGGAATGTCGGAGGAGGATCTGGCGGCAGCCATCGCGGCGCGCATTGGTGACGCGGGCGTGCAAGCCGAGGGGGTCGTTCGCTTCGGCGGCAGGACCGCGGCGCCGCATTCGGCCAGGAACAAGCGGCCGCTCGCCGCCGGCGACGTGGTCGTCGTCGATTTCATGGCCCGGCTGCACGGTTACTGGGGCGGGGTCGTCCGGACGGCCGTTTTCGGGCGTGTCATGGGCCGGATGAGGCTCATCCAGGACCAGCTCGTCGTGGCCAGGCAGGAGATGATCAAGTTCATCAAGCCCGAACGGAGCTGTTCGAGCGTGACGCAGCACGCCCGAAGCTCGGTGAGGTCGCCCGCCTTCAACGATCTCGTCGGGCCGCACGTCGGCCACGGGATCGGCCTGGACCGCCACGAAGCGCCGTTTCTGAGGGTGGATAACTATGAGCCCATCTCCGCGGGTGATGTCTTCATGATGGACCTGGGCATCTTCACCCGCGGCCAGTACGCTATCCGTACGGCCGACCCGCTGGAGGTCACACAGTCCGGGAGCCGATTTCTGACCTCGCCCGCCTCGACGCTCATCGCCCTCTGATAGCGTGCCGGGCGATGGCTCGCCGGTTGCATCCCTCCCGCGGTCCACCGGGCCGATGAACGGCGCCTCGACGACGCGGGTCGGTGGGCGCGCGCATTTCTGGTATGATATTTCCCGGATGCTTCCGCTTCGAAGGCGATCCCTTTCGGCATGAGAGATCGTGTCAACCAACCGAAAGGATGGCAGATCAACATCGATCGTCCAGCCGGCGACGAGCAAGGGGGCTCGGGGGATCGGCTTTCAAGCACGCGGGAAAGATCTCGCCCATGTCCAGGGACCATGCCTTGCCATCCATGACGTCACTCAAGATCCTTCACACCGATTTCCACCGGGGCTGGGGCGGGCAGGCCGCGCGTGTGCTGATGCTCTCCGGCGAGCTGGTCCGGCGTGGCCACGAGGTCACGATCGCGGCCCCTCCCGGCGAGCTGGCCCGGCGGACGCGGCGCCTCGCCGGGCGGCTGCCCGGATTGCGAATCGATGACGGCTTCAGCTTCCACTCGCCGTCGCACCTGGCGGCGTTCGTGCGCGACATGAGGCGCATGGCGGCGCTGCTGCGCAGGGAGCGTTTCGATATCATCGATGTCCACGGGTCGCAAGACGGCTGGGTGACCGCCATCGCCCGTGCGGCCACCGGTTTGCCCGGGCGGCTGGTCTTGACACGGCACAACACGAAGCGGGTCCGGGCGGGGCTTCCCAACCGCCTCCTGTACGGGCGGCTTGTTCACCATGTCATCCTCGTGGATGAGAGCATTCGCGGGGAATACGGGCCGCTTCTGGCGCGCGGCGCGATCGCGGATTCCCGGATGTCGGTGGTTTCATCCGCCTACCGATCCGACCTGTTCCATCCGGGTGTCGACCGGCGGAAGCTGCGAGGGGAGCTGGGCCTGAGCGACGCTGACCTGGTGATCGGCGTGGCGGGGCGGCTCGTTCTCGACAAGGGCCACATCCACCTGTTCGAGGCGGTGCGCTCCCTGCGAGCGGCTCACCCTGCGATCGTCATCGTGCTGGCGGGAGCGGGTCCGAACGAGCGGCGGCTGCGCGAGCAGGCCCGCGAGCTGGGGCTGGAAGCGGCCGTTCATTTCCTCGGGTTCCGCTCCGATATCGCGCAAGTCGAGGCCTCTTTCGATATCGCCGTCCTGCCCTCGGTCGGATGTGACGCCTCCTCGGCGGTCCTCAAGGAAGCGATGGCGCTGGGTGTGCCGGTCATCGCCACCGACGTCGGCGGCGCAAGACACATCATCAAGCACCGCGAGACCGGGCTGATCGTGCCTTCCGGAGATCCGGCGGCGCTGGCGGCGGCATTGCGCAGCCTGATCGAGGATCCCTCCTCGGCGCGGCGCATGGCCGAGCGCGCGCGGGCGCGGGTGGCCGATCGCTTCTCCGTCGAGCGGCTGGCTGATGGAACGCTCGGGGCCTACGAGCGGGCGCTGGCGGATGCGGATCGGGACCGGGAGCGCGAGCCCTTCGGCGGATCGAGGCGATCGGCATGAGTCTGTACGGCCGTATGCTGGGTTATCTCTGGCCATACCGGATGCGGGTGGTCCAGGTGGTGGCGCTCTCGTTGCTGGCCGCGGCGCTTTCGATCGGGTCGCTGGGCGCGATGAAGCCGCTGTTCGACACCCTCTTCGGGCGTGAGGAGGCGGACATGAAGGTCGGCCTGCGCGTCGTCGATTCCACGGGAACCGCGATCGACACGATGGGGATCAGCTTCCGGTTGCCGGAGAGCTGGGAAGGCCGGCTGGGTCGCGAGTGGACCCTGTGGCACAGACCGTCGACGATGCTGGAGGGGTTCCACCGGGAAGCGGCCATGGAAATCCCGATCGTGATCAAGAATCGCGGTGATGACGTGCGGACCGGTGTCCGCCTGGAGCCGGATGTCGTGCGGGGTCGCTGGAGCGCGCGCGTGCGGATGCCGCGGGAGGCGGGGGGCATCAGCCTGTCCCCGGGCGAGGAGGTGACCGCCAGGCTCATCGTGTCTCCGGTTCCCGTCGATGACCTGTTCGCGGGACCGTACTGGAGCCGGGGCAGGCCGCTCAAGGTCGCGCGATGGCTGCGGCAACACGTCTTCGCGGACAAGTTCCGCGCGCTGTTCATCATCTCGGGGATCATCCTGATCGCCGCCCTGCTCAAGAGCCTCACCTCCTATAGCAAGGTCTTCTGGGCAACCTGGCTCGCCAAGCGCAGCATGACCGACATGCGGCAGGACCTGTTCGAGAGCATGATTGTGCAATCGGTGGCCTATTTCGAGCGGAACAAGTCTGGCTTCATCATCTCCAGGTTCACCAGTTCGCTCAACCAGATGCAAAAGGGGATGACGGCGCTTCTCTCGCAGGTCGTGACCGAGCCCCTGATGATCCTGGGGGCGTTGAGCCTGGCCGCGGCGATCAACATCAAGCTGGCGCTCATCGGCGTCCTGCTCTTCCCGTTGAACTGGATGGCCGTTCGCGTGACCGGCAAGCTCATCCGCAGATCGACGAAGCGTTCGCTCGGACAGCGGGCAAACATGGTGCAGATGCTTCAGCGCAGCATCGACGGCATCCGGATCGTGAAGGCGTTCGTCATGGAGCATCGCGCGTGCCGGGGATTCTCTGCGGCGAACAACCAGTCGTTCCGGGACGAGATGCGGGGGGCTCGCGCCAAGGCGGCGCGTCAGCCGGCCGTCGAGATCGTTTCGGCGGGATTCATGATCATCTTCCTTCTTCTGGGAGGCGTCTCGGTGCTGCGCCGGGACATGTCCCCGGGCGATTTCATCACCTTCTATGCCGCCATGATCGCCTGCTACAGTCCGATGAAGAGGATCAATAATGCGATGGCGTTGATCCATCAGAGTCTGGCGGGAGCGGCCGACGTCTTTTCCGAAATGGACACGGTCCCGGACCTTCGCCAGGAGCCGGGCGCGGTCGAACTGACCTCCGTGGGCGGTGGGATCGCCATGGAGCACGTGGCGTTCTCTTACGGGGCCGGCTCGCCGCAGTTGCGCGACATCAACCTGGTGATCCGTCGTGGAGAATTCGTGGCGCTCGTGGGCCCCTCCGGCGCCGGCAAGACCACGCTCGTGAGCCTCATTCCCCGTTTTTACGATGTCTCGGGTGGCGCCATCCTGATCGGTGGAAAGGATATCCGCGGCGTCACGCTCGGGTCTTTGCGCCGGCGTATCGGGTTCGTTCCCCAGGATCCCGTGCTGTTTCACGAATCCATCGCCGAGAACATCGCCTTCGGCGAGCCCGGGGCGACCCGGGCGGCGATCGAGGCCGCCGCCAGGACGGCCCATGCGCACGATTTCATCATGGCGACGCCCGGTGGCTACGACACGGTCGTGGGAGACCGCGGGGTGACCCTGTCGACGGGACAGCGGCAGAGGATCGCCCTGGCCCGGGCCATTCTCCGGGACCCGGAGATCCTGCTTCTGGACGAGGCGACCTCGTCGCTCGATTCCGACAGCGAGCGTCTCATCCAGGATGCGATGGAGGCGTTCGTGGGTGGACGCACGACCATCGCCATCGCCCACCGTCTGTCGACCATCCTACATGCCGACCGCATCGTTGTCATGGATCAGGGGAGGATCGTGCAGATCGGGACGCACCGGGATCTCCTCGCGCGGGAGGGGTTGTACCGGCGGTACTACGAGATGCAGTTTCGCGGCGATCGTGCCCGTATCCGCTCGTCCAAGGATCGCCGCCGATCGGCATGAGCGATCTGAGATTCGACCTGCACGGTCTCGCGGTTTCCATCAATGTCGAGGACCCCGGCCTTCGTTCCTTCATCGCCGCGCACTTCGAGGCGGAAGAAGGCGCCAATCCGGATGCCGAGGTGCTCGTCCGGACCGCCTGGCACTGGGGGAGTTCCCCGGTCCCGGGGTTTCCGGCCATGCCGGAAGAAACGATGCGACGAGTCGGGGGGGGCGCCTTCCTGTATCGTGGCCGCGATGATCCGGATGACGTGATGCGCGCCGTCTGGTCACGCGTGGCGGATTTCCCCGAACTGACGATGCGCTTTCAAATGGGCGGGGTGAATCACTGCCGGCTGCGCGTGCGCGCCGACTGCTCGTACGTTCCCCGAGGCGTCGGCCGCAGGATCAGGTACCTCAGACCGACTCGCGTGGATCGCAAGAAGCACCGGCTGTTCTTCAAGTTGATGTACTTCATGATCTACTACCCCGTGGCCTGGCATCTCGAGTGCATCCGGGGCTGGGGGCTCCTTCATGCCTGCGCGGTCGCGATGCCTTCGGGCAAAGCGATCCTGCTGGCGGGTCAGGGCGGCGTCGGGAAGTCGACGCTCGGCCTGGCGCTCCTGTCCACCCCCGGGGCGAAGCTGATCTCCGACAACCTCGTCTTTCATGATGAGACGAGGGTCTACGCCTGCCCGGAGCCCGTTCGCCTCGAAGCGCGGGCGGTCGCATCGCTGGCGGAGGCGGGCTTCGAACCCCAGCGCTCCGCGGTTCCGCTCGGCGCCCACCCGAAGCCGACCTTCCGGGTAGGGCCCGCGCGCCGCGTGCCCGCGGCCGTGCCCGCGGCGGCATTCATCATGAGGCGGGGTCGCCATCCCGGCAGTCGCCGGCTCGGCCCGGACCAGATGGCCGAGATGCTCCGAGCTGGCAACGACCTCGCACGCGAGATCAAGGATCTCCGGCCTTGCGCGGCCCTGCTGACGACGATGGCCGCCGAACGGGGCCGTCCCCGCCGGGCCCGGAGGGCCTCGCTGGAACGGCTCCTCGGCGAGGCGTCGTGTGGAATCTTCACCATCGGTGAGGGAGAAACGGTGGCCGCGGCCGCGGCGCGTCTGACGGAGGTGATCTCGGAGCCGGCATGAGGGGTGCAATGAAAGGAGAGCCGATGCGGTCACCCCTCCGGGAGGGACGAGAGGACGGACGCGGTGTGCGCGTCTATCGCATGGCGGGGGTGCCCCCGGAAGAAGGCGCGCTCGCGCGCCTCGCCGAGATCGCCGGGATGGGCTGGGTCGCCGAGCCGGTGGTCGCGCTTCCCGATCTTCACTGGAAGCCACGCCTCGAGACACCCTCGAGCACGGCGATCGCGACCCGCTCGGATATCGTCCTGGGCTTTTCCAGCCCCTCTCAGAACTGCGGCATGAGCCTGCTCCTCACGCCGCTGGGCGAAGCCGATCTCGGCGAACGGTTTCTCGATGCGCTCATGGATGCGATCCGCCTGAAGATACCGCGGCATCGCCATCGTGCCATCGTTCACGGCACGGAGGTCGTGGAGTTCTGCCGCAAGGGGGCTCCCGAGGCCGCGCGGCGTTTCGGGATCGACCCACGCCAGTGCCGCCGGATCGAGTCCCACGGCAACGTCCTGGTGGACGAGGAACCCTCCCCGGAAGCGGTCCAGCGCGTGATGGACCGGCAGTGCATCGAGATGGGGCGATACTCGTTCGCCTTCATCGGTGGGGGGAATCATTTCCTGGAGCTGCAGATCGTGACGCAGGTGCTCGACGCGCGGGCCTGTGAGACGATGGGGCTCGAGCCGGGCCGGGTCGTGGTGATGCTTCACACCGGATCCGAGCGGCTCGGTCACGACCTGGGCAGACTCTACGCGCGGCGGCGCAAGACCAGTGCGCGCCGCCGCCGGAAGCTTTTCAAGCGGAAGGTGTCCCTGCATCTCATGCGGGACCTCCGCGGTGTCGCCGATCTGTACCGCCGGTGGAACCTGCATTTCCGGCGCAAGGATTTCGTGCCGGTTCCGGCCGAGAGCCGCGCGGGCGAAAGGCTCCGATTGACCCTCGGGATAGCGGCGAACTACGGCTACGCGAACAGGATCGCGGTCGCCGGCCTCCTCCAGCAGGCGCTCCGTGGGGTCACCGGGCAGCGGGATCTCGAGCTGCGAGTCGTCGCCGACCTGTCCCACAACAGGATCCAGCGAGAGCGGATCGGCGGCGAGTTGCTGTGGGTCCACCGGCACAATGCGGCTCGAGCGGTCGGCCCGCGGGATCTGCCGGACGAGAGCCCTTATCAGCACATCGGCCAGCCGGTCATGATCCCCTCGACCAACCGGACCTCCTCGTTCGTGGTGGTGGCCCGCGAGGGAGCCGAGGCTTCCCTGTACTCGGTGGATCACGGGGCGGGGTGCGCCGTCGAGCGCTACGCCGCGGCGGGCCTTCTCCGGCCGCAAACCGGCCACGTCACCCGGCGGTACAGTTACGGTTCTCCTTCGGTGACGGTCGTGCCGCATCTGTCCGACGATGCGATCGAGGAGGTCGTCTCGGTCCTGGAAACAAGAGGGCTGACCGTCCCGGCCGCGCGCCTGCGACCCGTGGCGGTCTTGAAGGCATGAGGGTGCCCCCGGCAGGATGAAGGTCGCCTATCTGGCCAATCGATTCCCCCGGTGGGGCGGGGGATGGACGCTCAACGAGGTGCGGGGCCTCATCGAGGCGGACGTGGACCCGGTGCTCTTCTCGTTCCATCGGCCGTTCGATGAGATCACCGCGCAGCCCGGCATCGCCCGATGGAGCGCGCGCACCACCTACGTTCCCGGGGGGCACACGGGCGCCTGTCTTGCCGCGGCGCTGGGCTGCCTGATCCGTTCCCCCTCGAGGTTCGCACGGGCGACCCTGCTGGCGTTGAGGCTCGGTGGCAGGATGTCGCACGGCTCGCATCTTCTGGAGATCTTCTTTCTGGCTTCCCGTATCCGGAGGGCCAACGCGCGCCATGTTCACGCTCAGCACGGCGACTACGTGGCCGACGCCGCGATGGCGGCGGCGTCGTACCTCGGGTTACCGTTCTCGTTTTCCGGCCATGCGAGGGATCTTCATGCTCGGCCGGGACGTCTGGCGATGAAGATCGAGGCGGCGCGATTCGTCGTGACCTGCAGCGGTTTCAACGAGTCCTTTCTCAAGGAGTTTTGCCTGGACAACGGTCTCGAACCCGGCAAGATCGCGTGCGTTCACCACGGAGTGGATCTGGAGAGGTTTACGGGGCGCAAGGGACCGCGTCGCTCCTCGTCCGGCCACCGCCTGATGACGGTGGCCCGGCTGAAGCCCAAGAAAGGGATCCTGGGTCTGGTCGATGCTCTGGCCCTGCTCAAGAGCCGGGGGATGGATTTCACCCTCGAGGTGTTCGGCGACGGGGAAGCCCGCCACCCGATCGCGGCTCGGGTCGAGGAGCTCGGCCTGCAGTCCGAGATCAAGCTGATGGGCGCGGTGGCGCACGCGCGGCTGCCAGCGGCGCTGGGCGTGGCGGATGTGTTCGTCCTTCCGTGCGTCGTCGAGGCCGATGGGAATCGCGACGGGATTCCGAACGCGATCCTCGAAGCCATGGCATCCGGCGTTCCGGTCATCTCCACCTCGACCTCGGGGATCCCGGAAGCGGTCCGCGACGGTGAGGCGGGACTGCTGGTGCCGGAGGGCGACACGGCGGCGCTGGCCCTGGCGATCGAGCGGATGCTGACCGACGCCCCGCTCCGCGCACGCTGCGCGCGGCAGGGCAGGCGCATCGCGGAGTCATCGTTCAGTATCAAGGCCGGCGGCCGGGCCCTGGCGGAGCTTTTCAGAGGGGCGGCCGCGCGCGGGCCGATGACTCCGCCGTGAGTCGCGCGGCGAGGGCGGCCAGCAGGCGCTGATGGATGCCTCCGAACGTCCCGTTGCTCATGATGAGGACCACGTCGCCGGGTCGTGTTCCGCCTGCGAGAAGGGCGACGATCGCCGCGACGCTGTCCGGGTTGCGGGCCGCGACGCCGCGCGCGCGCAGGTCGTCGATAAGCCTGGGCACCTCGAGTCGGTGTCCGGCGGGCGCCCGCTCGGGACGGTTCACGGGCGCGATCACGACCTCGTCGGCGCCGTCGAACGCGCGGGCGTACTCGTCCTGGAAGACGTCACGGCGCGTTGTGTTGGTGCATGGCTCGAACACCGCCCAGAGACGCCTGCTGGCGTACCGCGATCGCATCGCCGCGATCGTCTCACGGACGGCCGTGGGGTGATGGGCGAAATCATCGATCACGATGACATCGTCGACCGTGCCGCAGATCTCCTGGCGGCGGTGCACGCCCCGGAAGCCCTCGAGGCCCCGCCTGGCGGCGTCCGCCGTGAGGCCGAGGCGGCGGGCTACGGCTATCGCCGCCAGGCAATTCCGGAGGTTGTGATCCCCGGTGACTCCGACCCGGAAGACCCCGAGATCATCGTCGCCCTGACTCGCGCGGAAACGCATCCCCTCGGGTCCGGATGCGATGACTTCCCCGCGCAGGCCGGCGGTTCCGGATAGCCCGTACGTGAGCACCTCCGCCCGGCATGCGCGCGAAACCTCGAGAGCGTTCTCGTCGTCGGCGCAGACGATGAGACCGCCGCCCCGGGAGGGGGGAGGTAACAGGGCCACCCGCCGTGCAAACGCTTCCTTGATGGCATCCAGCGATGGGTACATCTCCGCGTGGTCGTATTCGATGCTTGTCAGCACGGCCGTGCGCGGGTTGTAGTGGAGGAATTTCGGGTTCTTGTCGAAAAACGACGTCTCGTATTCATCTCCCTCGACGATGAACGGCCCCCCTTCGCCGCCGAGGTTATGGGATCGTTCGAGCCCCGTCAAAACGCCGCCGACCAGGAAGGAAGGCTCCAGCCCGCCGGCCAGCAGCAACTGGGCGATCAACCCCGTCGTCGTGGTCTTGCCGTGGGTTCCGGCCACCACGACGGAATTGCGCGAGGCCAGGAAGAATCGACCGAGGGCCTCGGGCATGCTCAGGTACTCGATCCCCTCGGCAAGCATCGCCTGCACCTCGGGATTCGAGCGGCCGACGATGTTTCCGACGACCACGAGGTCCGGCCGCGTCGCCGGGTCGGTCAGGCGCTCGGCGTGATAGCCTTCCAGGATAGGGATACCCTCTGCCCGGAGCATCGTCGCCATCGGCGGCAGCGCGTGGTCGTCGGACCCGCTCACCTGGTGGCCGGCTCCGGCCAGAAGCCCGGCGAGAGATCCCATCCCCGTGCCGCAGATGCCGATCATGTGAATTTTCATGGGGGAACTGTCTCCGGTCCATGCTTTCCGACCAACAACATATTACCTGGCGCATCGAACGGCCAGTGGACGCCATGCTCCATGCCGGGATAGTCTTTGCGGGCCGGTGACGCGATTTCGATGATCGAGGGATGACAGCCGTCATGGGAGGCATCTGCGGGTGGGTGGAGGCGGGATCTGTGCCCGGGCGGCGCACCGATCCGGTGGACACACGCTCGCCGCGACGATCCATGCAGGGAGCGCTCGCGCATCGCGGCGCGATCGAGTGGCTGGACTGGTCGGTCGAGCCGGAGGCGAGTCCGGGTCCCGTCGTGGCCGACACGTTCTTCAACGGTCGGGCGATGCTTGCGGACAGCTGGGCGGCATCGTCTGCGGATCCGGTGACCTTCGCCACGACGCTGCGGGGCGCCTTCGCGGTTGCCGCGCTGGACCGCGCGGGCGGGCGGCTTCATCTGGTGCGCGATCGGCTGGGAGAAAAACCCCTGTACTACACGCTGAGTCCCTCCGGAATCGCTTTCGCCTCGGAGATCAAGGCCTTGCGATCGGCAGGGGTGTTACCGGACCGCACGCTGTTGCCGGAGGCGGTCGATTCCTTCCTGGCTTTCACCTACATTCCCGCTCCCTGGACCATCTTCCGGCACGTCAGGAGAGTGCCGGCCGGACATTGTGTGGAAATCGATCTGGCGAAACTCGCCGCGCATCCTGAGCAGGCGGCCCGGACGCGGCGGTACTGGGAGCTGCCGGATCGGGAGGGAACCACCGCCTCGCCTCGGGAAATGCTCGATCACCTCGCCGAGGCTCTGGACCGGATCCTTCCCGGCGATGGGCGGGTCGCGGTATTCCTCAGCGGGGGCCTCGACTCGAGTCTGGTCGCCACGCTCCTGAAGCGGCGACTGGGAGAGTCGCCTCCGACATTCTCGGTGACCTTCACCGGGCGCGGGCTCGACGAGTCGGTCCATGCGCGCCGGGTCGCGCGCCTGCTGGGGTCGCGACATCATGAGATCAACCTCGACGTGCTCGACGCGGAGCTCGCCTGCCGGGTCATCGAGCAGCTCGACGAGCCGATGGCGGACGCCGCCACCCTGCCGACTTTCGTCCTGGCGCAGGCCGCCTCCGAGGTCGCCCGGGTCGTCATCACCGGAGACGGTGCCGATGCGCTCCTGGCCGGCGATCACTGGTTCAGAAGAGTGCGCCGTCTCGCGTCACTGGAAAGGAAGCCTCCGATCGTCCGCGGCCTGCTGCCCTGGGCGGGGGCGGTGGTCGGCCGGCGCTCCTACGCGCGGTATCGCGATCTCGTGCGTCTTCTCGACAAGCCGCCCGGCGATCGGTACCTGGCCATCAGACAGAAGTGGACCCGCCGGGAACGATGGGCGGCTTACAGCCCGGCTTTCGCGGCGGGGGTAGATGCATCGAAAACCGCCGACACATATCGCGCAGGGCCGGGCGATCGGACGCCGGGCGATCCGGTGGAGGCGGCCATGCGGACGGATGCCTGCCATGGGCTTCCAGAGGATCTTCTCATGAAGGCCGACAAGATGTGCGCCGCGCATGGCCTGGACGCCCGGTCCCCATTCCTCGACACCTTCTGGGTCGAGTGGACGGCACGATTGAGGATGGACCTGCATCTGAGGCGTTCCATGTCGAAGTACCTGCTGAAGAAGGCGGCGGAAGCGGTCCTGCCTCGCGATCTCGTCTATCGCAGCAAGCACGGCTTGCAGACACCGCTGCGACGGTGGATGCGCGGACCCCTGAAGGGCCTCGTCGAGGACGCCTTCGATCGCGATCAGGTCGAACGCTCGGCGATCTTCGATCACGCGGCGCTCGCCGAGCTGCGTGAACGGTTCGAGCATGGTCGTCCCCACCCGGCGGTGGACGGCAAGATGTGGCAGATCGTCGTCTTCCAGACGTGGTGGCGCCAGGTGTTCGGGTGAGGCGCCGGCCGTGATCTGTTCGGCCGCCCGGCAGGAGCCATGCGCTCCCGCGGGTCTACCGGAACAAAGCCTCGGCGAAGGCGAGGATCTTGACGCCCCGCGCATCCCAGGTGGACTGCGCGGCCCGGGACCGGGCGGCCCCGCCGAGCTGTGTCCGCAAGGATTCATCATCGAGGAGCCGGCGCAGTCCCGCGGCAAGCGATCGCGGATCGCCGGGTTCCACAAGGAGTATCTCGCGACCGTCGACGGCGTACTCCTGGATCGATGGCAGGCGGCTGGCGACGACGGGAAGACCCGCGGCCATCATCTCGAACAGCTTGAGCGGCGAGGTGAAGTAGCGCGCCTCGACGAACCCGGATCCCGGCAGCGGAACCACGCCGACTTTCGCACGCGCGTAAAGACTCCAGACACGGCCGGGAGGCACCGCCGGGAGGATCGTGAGGCGATCCGCCGTCCCCGCGTCGAGGGCCAGGCCTCGGAGTCGCCGCACATCGGCCGGCTCGGCCGGTCCGATGACCGTGAGCTTTCCAGACGGGAGATGCTCGAGGGCGGAAACGAGCGTGTCCACTCCCTTCCATGGCTTGAGCGACCCGCAATACAGGACGTCGATATCCCGCTCTGCCACCGGGTCGCCGGCCGGCGGGGGTTGCGCGGCGTTGCCCAGGACCGCGGCCGCGGTTCCCGGCCGCAGGAAGCTCCGCAGCCTTTCGAGCGTCGTGCGCTGAGTGCAGATCAACCCGTCGGCCCTGAGAAGGATCGACGTTTCCAGGGCCGAACGCGCCGATGATTCCGCCTGCAGTCGCCGGCTGACCAACGCTTGGTGCCTCCCGGCGGACTGTGAGTCGTCTCTCACGGCCTTGTCACGCTTCTCGTTGACGAGCGATGCCGAGACGTTGTGCGCCTCGAAGATCACCTTGAGGCCGGCGGCTCGAGCGCGGTCGATCAGGGTGGGAACATACCGGCGCACCTCCCGGACGAAAAGACAGGCCGGCCGGCCGGAAGCGGGTCCCAGGGCATTGCGTGTCTTCCACGCCAGGAAAGGCCGAGCCCAGTGGCGTCCCAGGCCGATGATGGCGAGCGATCCCCGGCCGGTCCCGATCGGATCCTCGATGCCGTAGTAGGAGAGGCAGGCGGTCGTCGAGGGGGCTCGGATGGCCTCGACGTGAAGCGTGACGTCTCCTCCCGAGCGAGACAGACCGCTGCACGTGTTGAAGGCCTGGATGGCGCCCGCCCGCGTCGTGGGAACGGGGACACGGTAGAAATAGAGGATGCGCATTGTTGAAAGGACGTTACCATAGCCGCCGGGCGACCGCCCGACTCGACGGTCTTGTTGACCCTGCCGGACGTGGTCCCTATAATCAGCGCCGGCACAACCAGGATTGATCCCCTCCACGCGATAGGCAGAATCCGTGCGATCCATCAAGCTCAACAGGTATTATCTCGACCAGCCGGGCGAGGGGTTGCTGACGGGTCTGCACAAGTGGTTGACGCGCCGGCCGGTTCCGAAATTCCCGCGAACACTGCAGATCCAGACGGTCACCGGCTGTCAGGCGGATTGCATCTTCTGCCCCTTCGGCGAGACTTTCGACCTGCAACCGAAGGGACGGATGGACCCGGACCTGTTCAGGCGGATCATCGCCGAGGCGCGCCGGCACGGCGTGCGGCGGATCAGCCCGTACCTGATGAACGAGCCGTTCATCGACAAGGACCTGTTCTCCAAGATCGTGTACATTCACGAACAGATCCCGGACAGCAAGGTGGTCGTGACCACCAACGGTGGAGTCTTGACGCGCGCGCGTGTCGACGAGATGCTGGACATCGGGGACGCGCTGAAGGCCCTTTATGTCTCGTTCCAGGGGATCGAGAAGGACGCTTATGAGAAAACGATGCGAGGGGCCATGCACTTCGAGCACACCATGGAGAACATCAATTACCTGCTCGAGCAGCAGCGCAAACGCGTGACCGAGTACCCCCGGGTCTGGATCACGATGGTATCGACCGAGATCATCGACGCCAAGAAGGCCGTGGCCTACTGGAAAAAGCGGGGCGTGCGGACGAAGTACACCGCCCTGGAGAACCGTGGCGGCAACATCGCCGACGCGGAGTCGTACTCCACAACCGGGGCCATGCAGTATTTTTCTACCTGCACGAGGCTGTTCAAGCAGGGGTATATCAACTTCAACGGGGACATGGTCCTGTGCTGCACCGACTACTCGCGCAAGCAGGTCCTCGGCAACATTCGTGACTCTTCCATCTACGATGTCTGGAACGGGGAGAAAGCGATGGACATCCGGCGCCGGTTTCTCGGAGGGCGAATCGACACCATCGATCTCTGCTGTGACTGCAAGGTCGACGAGGAGGTCGAAGTAGAGGGGTGATGACCGCCCATGCTCCTGAGCGGGAGCCGTGTGTCGCCCGACTCACGCGCGACGTGCTTCCGAGCGTTCGCTCCGGTTACGTGAAGAAGGGCGCCTGGAACAAAGCCGACATCCTGCTGGTCAACCTGGAGACGGGACAGTTCGCCGTCAAGGACTATGCGGCGAAATCGCCCCTGGTGAGATGGATCGGGCGATTCCAGCTGACGCGCGAGGTCAGGGCTTACCGCGCCTTGGCGGATCTGGCCGGGGTGCCGCGGTTTTTCGGGCGGCTGGACCGTGATGCGATCATCCTGGAGTACGTTGGCGGGATTCGCCTGCCGAAGGTTCATCACCGCCTGGGAGGCGTGCCGCGCGTGGCGGAACGGGTCGAGGAACTTCTCCGCCAGGTACACGACCGGGGCGTGATCCATGGGGATCTCCGGAGCCGGGACAATTTTCTCGTGAACGGCAAGGGGAAGCTTTATCTGATCGATTTTTCCTCGGCGCTGGTGTTCAATCCGGGAAGCTGGGCCCGGCGCGTCGTGTTCCCGAGGCTGCGGCGGGCGGAGGATCGGGCGCTGCTCAAATGGAAGGTCGCTCTGGTGCCGCAGGAACTCACCCCCGAGGAACTCGCCTCCCACCGGCGCTTCAAGA
>JBHHZN010000011.1:0-16300 GCA_046758155.1 Acidobacteriota bacterium
CCTGACGGGCACAGGCACCTGAAGCCTGCGTGTTTGCCAATTTCACCACTTCGGCTCTTAGGAGATCGCCACTCAGGCAATGCCCGAAACGGGCGACACTCTAGCATCCTCTTTCCGGGAGTGTCAATCCCGGCCCGAAGGAGAGATCGCACGCGCAGGCAGTCCGAGGGATGAGCAAGGAGGGGTTCAGATCGGGCCCGCGGAGGCGCACCCGGCGACGTCCGGGACGTCGACAGACCCGTGCGACACGCGACCGTCGTGGGCGGGGTTCCTTGCCGGTCCCGGAACCGTTGGCCGTGGACTGGGTGACCTTGCTGGGCTGCCTGCGCCGATCGAAGGCACCGGCCACCATCCCCTTCCTGGAGCGGGTTCTGGACTTGAATGCCGGCACCACGGTCCGTCTCAGGGCGCAGCTGGAATACCTCGGCGAACTGGGCGTCTTGTTCGCGCAGCGCCGAGGCCGTTGGGCCATTCACACGCGCTTCCGGTTCGTCATCGGACGCCTGGTATCCTCTCACAGGCGTTTCGGCTTCGTGCGGCCCGAGGGCGGCGCGGGACGCGATGTGTATGTCGCGTATCGTGACCTACGGGACGCCCAGGACGGCGATCTGGTCATGGTGCGCGTCTACCCCGCCGGCCGGGAGGCGGGGGGAAGAGGGCCGCAAGGCGAGGTGCTGGCCGTCCTGGGACGACGACCGGCCCGGCAGCTCGGGGTGCTCCATAGGACCGGACAGACCTGCATGCTCGAACCGCGCGATCAACGGCTCGGCCGCCTCGTTCCGGTCGCCGGATCCTGCGCGGACACCCCCGACGGTTCCCTCGTGTGGACCGATATAGAAAGGGACTCCCTCTCTCGCCTCCCTGTGCGCGGGCGGGTCCGGGAGGTCCTGGGTCCGCTGGACGATCCCGCGGTCCAGGAGGCCATGCTCCGGCGCCTGTACGATCTTCCGGATTCCTTCGGGGATGAGCTGCTGAGGGAAGCGACGGCACATGGACGATCGCTGCGCCGGGAGGATCGTGCCGGGAGAATCGACTACAGGGATCAAGGCTGTGTGACGATCGATCCCGACGACGCCCGGGATCATGATGATGCTGTCCATGTGGAGCGGCTCCGCGAGCCGGTGAGTGGATACCGGCTCACGGTGCACATTGCCGACGTGTCGCACTACGTGCGGCAGGGCTCGGCATTGGACGAAGAGGGCCGCCGGCGTGGATTGAGCGTTTATCTTCCAGGGCGATCCATCCCCATGTTGCCGGTGAGCCTCTCCGGTTGGTTGTGCAGCCTCGTTCCGGGCGAAGATCGCGTCAGCCAGAGCGTGACCATGGAATTCGACGAGACCGGCCGCCGCCTCTCCGCGCGGTTGACCGACGGCCTGATGCGCAGTCGGGCACGCTTGACCTACGAGGAGGTCGCGGTGGTGCTGGCGGGCCGGCCGGGGCAGGTCGATCCGGAAGTCGCCGCGATGCTGGGTGTGATGAGAGAGCTCAGCGTCTTGCTCCGGGTCCGGAGAAAGCGCCGGGGCTGCATCGATCTGGACATCCCGGAAGTCCAGGTGCTGGTCGATGCGGACGGCCGGCCCGTTCGGGTCCGGAGCGAACGCCGGACGGCGGCCCATGAGATCATCGAGGAATCCATGCTGGCCGCCAACGAGGTGGTTGCGGCCTTCCTGTCCGTCGAGGCTCACCCGGGGCTGTACAGAGTCCATGAAGAACCGGATCCGGACGCGATCGAGCTACTCGAGGGTCAATTGATGGACTGGGGATTACCCATCCAGCGTCGGCGGGGATCGGCCGCGACGCGCCTGCGCGCGATCCTGTCTTTCGCGCACGGGCGGCCGGAGGAAACCGCCGCCGTGACGCGGGCGCTTCGCTCCTTGAAACTCGCCCTCTACAGTCACGAGCCGTCGCCCCATTTCGCTCTGGCGGCGCGCGTCTACACGCACTTCACCTCTCCGATCCGACGCTACCCCGATCTCGTCGTCCATCGACTCGTGAAGCGGATCAGGCATGGCCGGCCCGGCGATGAGGACATGGACCGCGAAACAGAACGCCTCGCCCGCATCGCGCTGGATTGTTCCCACCTGGAGCGCCAGGCGGAGGCGGCGGAACGAACGATGACGAGTTTGAAGACCGCCCTCTACATGAAGGACCGTGTGGGGGAGGAGTTTCATGGCCGTGTGACGGGCATCCTCGCCGAAGGGTGGCTGGTCACACTGGATGATCTCGGCTGCGAAGGGCTGATCCCAGGTACCTTTCGTCCGGTTCGGGGAAATAGGCGGCGGGCCGGGCGCAGGCCTCCACGAACACCCGGTCCCCGCATCCGGCCCGGCGAGGTCCTGAGGGTGAGGGTGCGGCAGGTCGACCTCCTGCGCGGCAGGATCTTGCTCAGGCCTGTTTCGTGCGGGTAGAGGCGGCGAGCGGTTTCCTCAAGGCGACCCGCAGCGCATCATCCAGGGTGTCCACGAAGTGAAAGGTCATATCCTTTCGGATCGATTCGGGGATGTCGACGAGATCCTTTTCATTGCGGGAGGGAAGAATGATCTCGGAAATGCCTGCTCGCCTCGCGGCGAGCACCTTTTCCTTGATCCCTCCAACGGGCAGGATCTTCCCGCGCAGGGTGATCTCTCCGGTCATGGCCACCTCACAGCAACATGGCACACCGGTCAGCAACGAAACCAGCGAGACAACCATCGTGACGCCGGCGGACGGACCGTCCTTCGGGATCGCGCCGGCAGGTATGTGGATATGGATATCGGTGGTGCGGAAGAATTCCGGGGGGATCCCGAGTTCCTCGGCGTGGCTGCGAACGTAGGAGAGCGCTGCCTGGGCGGACTCCTTCATGACGTCGCCGAGCTGTCCGGTGATGGTGAGGCTCTTCTGCCCCTTCATCCCGGTCGACTCGATGAAGAGGATCTCCCCGCCGGCGGGTGTCCAGGCCAGGCCGATGGCCACGCCGGGGATCCTTGTCCGGTCGGCAATCTCGGAGATGTAGCGCTCGGGGCCGAGAAACCCTTCCAGGCTGTCGGGGTCGATCTCGACCGGCTCTGATCTGCCTTCCGCAACGTTGCGGGCGACTTTCCGGCAGATCGCTCCGATTTCCCGTTCCAGGTTCCTCAGACCCGCCTCCCGTGTGTAGCTGCGTACCAGACGCGCGATGGCTTCATCCTGGAAGGACAGGATCTTCTCGGGAAGGCCGTGGTTCGCGATCTGCCTCGGAATGAGGTACCTCTGGGCGATTTGAACCTTCTCCTCATCCGTATACCCAGGCAGCTCGAGGATCTCCATTCTGTCCCTCAGCGGGGGCGGGACCGTGTCCAGCACATTGGCGGTGGTGATGAACATGACCTTGGAGAGGTCGAACGGCACCTCGAGGTAGTGATCGGAGAAGGAGAAGTTCTGTTCGGGATCGAGGACCTCAAGCAAGGCAGCCGAGGGATCGCCTCGGAAATCGGCGCCCAGCTTATCGATCTCGTCAAGCATGATGACCGGGTTGTTCGAGGCCACCTTGCGCAGCGATTGGATGACGCGCCCAGGCATGGCGCCGATATATGTGCGGCGATGACCACGGATCTCCGCTTCGTCGCGGACGCCGCCGAGAGAGAGTCGATGGAATTTGCGCCCCATGGCACGGGCGATCGACCGGCCGAGCGAGGTCTTCCCCGTGCCCGGTGGACCCACGAAGCAAAGAATCGGCCCCTTCATATCCTGCTTCAGCTTGAGGACGGCGAGGTATTCGAGAATACGATCCTTGACTTTCTCGAGGTCATAGTGGTCTTCATTGAGCACCCGCGACGCCTCGGCGATATCGAGCTTGTCCTGGGTCGAGCGGGACCATGGCAGATCGGTGAGCACGTCGAGGTAATTACGCACGACGGAATACTCGGCGGAACCCGGCTGCATCGTCTGGAGCCTGTTGACTTCCTTGAGGGCTTCTTTCTCCACGTCCTCCGGCATGCCGGTCGCCTTGATCTTCTCGGTTAGCTCGTTGACGGTCGTGGTCACCTCGTCGGCCTCACCGAGCTCCTTCTGGATCGCTTTCATCTGCTCGCGCAGATAGAACTTGCGCTGATTCTTGTCTATCTCATCATGGACCTCCTGCTGGATCTTGCTCCCGATCTGCATGACCTCGATCTCTCGACTGATGAAGCGCGTGATCTTCTCGAGGCGCGATCGGACATCCAACGTTTCGAGGATTTCCTGTTTCTGCTCCAGCTTCAGGCCGAACACGGCGGCGGCCATGTCCGCGAGACGTCCCGGATCATCGACATTGAGGAAGGTGATCCCCAGCTCGTCGGTGTTGATCGGCAACATCGAGATCATCTTCTGGATTTGATTCAGCAGATTCTTGGTGAGGCCCTCGACTTCGGGGCCGGGGTGAGGGATGTCATGAAGAAGCTCGAAACGGGCCACCGGGATGGATTGGTTCTCGACTGGATCCAGGAGTCGGACACGCTGCAAACCACGGGTCATCACACGAAGCGTCCCGTCGGGGAACTTCAGCAGCTTGAGTACCACCGCCACCGTGCCGATCTTGAAGACGCCGTCGGGCCAGGGGTCCTCGGCGGAAGGGTCTTTCTGGGCCACGAGAATGAGCTTCTTGTCGCCGAGGAGCACCTGTTCGATCGCCTGGATCGATCGGGGGCGCCCCACCACGAGCGGGACGGGCAGCTCGGGGAAAACGACGGTCTCCCGCAGCGGAAGGACCGGCAGAGCATCGGGAAGGGCGGATGGTTGCTCGGGTGCGTCGGACTTCGGCGTCTTTTCATCGGTCATGGCGATGTCTTGTCCTGGATTGCCGCCGTCAGAGTGAGCGGATGGGAATCCGGCTGGTCTTTCCCGAAACTCCCGTCTTGGGCAGTTCAATCCGGAGGAAGCCGGATTCGTAGTCGGCCCGCACACCTTCTGAGCCCAGTCCATCAGGTAGGATCACCTTCCGCTCGAACTGGCCGTAGGCGATTTCCATCTGGTACAGGTGCAACTTTTCCTTTTCGCAACACTCGTACCGATCGCCGGAGACGATGAGCGTGGTCCCCTCCTTGGTGATCTTCAAGGACTCGGGTGTTGCCCCGGATATCTCCACGACGACCACGACCGAATCGGGGGTTTCATAGATGTCGACGGGAGGCGAGATCACCGCTCTCGAGTAAAAGAGCATGCGATCCGAGCGGGAGGTAAAATAGTCCATGAGTGCAGAACGCTACTTCGAAGGCGAACCGGCGCCCAACGAATTGACGAGTCGCGTCAACCGTGACTTCTGTCTGGCCGCCGTGTTTTCGTGGAGAACGCCCTTCTGGATGGACCGATCCAGAAGAGCGACCATGTCGGGCAGGAGTCCCCTGGCTGTCTCGGCGTCATTGTCGGCCACCGATGCTCGCAGTTTCTTGATACGCGTGCGCAAAACGGACCGGTGACCGCGATTGGATGCCCGACGTTTCAGATTTTGCCGGTGACGCTTCAGCGCGGATTTGTGGGTAGCCATGACTTTCCCGTGAGAATGCGGACTGGTGGATGCAGGCTACCGCACGGGGCCGACGGTGTCAAATTGATACCGGGTGGATGGCCGCTTCAGGGGGACCTCAGGCCCATCTGCTTGAGTTTCTCGGCCGCCAGGCGGGCCTCCTCCGAATCAGGGTTGGTCTGGATCAGGCTTTGCAGAGTCGTCACGCCGCGTGCGGTTTGACCGGCGTGCATCTGCGAGAGGCCTTTCTTCAGGAGAGCGGCGGGAGTCTTGGCACAGGATGGACAGCTCCGGATCGCCCGGTCGAACGCCGCCACGGCGTTCGAGAACCGGCCTTGGCTGTATAGACATTCGCCGATCCAGTACCGGGCGTCGTTCGCCAACGGGTGGTCCGGGTGGTCCTTGACCAAGGCGGAGAACCCCATCATGGCCAGCTCGTAGTTTCCCTTCGCATAGTCGGCGTAGGCGGTGTTGAACGTGCGGATGGCATCATCGTGGGATTCGGGGGCCCCGACCAGGGCTTCGACCTGAGCGGGACCGGCGTGCCGGCGGGCGTCTGCCTGCGTGGGTGGAGGCTGGAACCGGCCTGCGGGCGCCGTTGATTCCAACTTCTGCTGGAGCATGTCCAGACGCTTGTTCATCTCCTTCATCTGGACGCTCAGGGACTGAATCTGATCGAGGAGAATCTGAACCGTGTTCCCGAGGTCTGCAGGATCCGTGCCGGAGGGAGGCGCGCCGTCCGCCAGCTTTTCGGCTATCTCCCGGAGGCGTCGCTGCGACCCGGACGAATCCTGCTGCAGCTTGAAGACCTGCCGCTTGACGTCGTTGAGGTCCTTCTGCAGTCTCGTCGCCTGGGTGGATGTCAGGCACGCGGGCGCAAGAAGAACGAGAGTGACACCCGCGGTGAGCAGCCTGCCGTCCATCCGTCTCGTCCTAGCCCTCTTCGAGGACGAAGGCCGCACGTCTATTGCGCGCCCATGCCTCCTCGTTATGTCTGGGATCCGCGGGACGTTCCTCGCCGTAGGAGATGGTGCGGATGCGGGAGGCCGGTACACCGAGGTTGATGAGGAACACCCGCGCGGCATTCGCCCGTCGATCGCCCAGAGCCAGGTTGTACTCGTTGGTCCCGCGCTCATCGCAATGCCCCTCGATGAGGACGTTGAAGCGTGACAGTTCCCCCTTCAGCCACCTGACGTTTTCACGCAGCGTGGGTTTCTGATCGTCGCGGATGTTGAACTTATCGAAATCGAAATAGATAGTTTTGAGCACGCCGCGCCGGTTGTACTCGGAGGCATCAACCGATCGCGCGGGGGTTTCCTGCTCGGTGGCGACCGGAGTCAGGGGCTCCTCGTGGATCGTTTCCGTCGAGGGAGTGGATTCAGCCGCTGGAGCGCTGGGTGTCGCCGTGGCTGCGGGTGGGTTCTTCTTGCAGCCGACGGAAAGCGCCGTGGTTGCCACGATGAGGGATACAGCGAACAACGATAAGGCTCCCGAAAGCCTTCTCCGATCGATTCTTGTCATTGGCACCTCCTGGAAGGTCTGGTGGTAACCACTGGTGACTGAAAGTATAGCATGCGAAGGTCGCGGGATTTCACCGGGACCAATCGGGCATTGTCGCTTCGAATTCCGTCGAGATCGGTTCCTGCCGGTTGCCGTCGACATCCATCGTGTAGACCTGGTAGGTTCCCGTCCTGTTCGATGAGAAGATGATATGTCTTCCATCGGGGGACCACCTGGGGCTTTCGTTATTACGGCTGTTCTGCGTCAAGACGTGGACCTCGCGCGATGCGACATCCATGATGAGGATCTCGAACCGACCACGGATACGGCTCGCGTAGGCGATCTTGTCCCCGGACGGAGACCACGCCCCGGAATCGCTGAAGTCCCCTGTGTCCGTCAGTTTGCGGACATTCGCGCCCTCGGCGTCCATGAGGTACAACTGTGGTCGCCCCGTCCGATCCGAGGTGAAGACGATCTCCCTGCCGGACGGTGACCAGTCGGGAGACGTGTCGGTGCCGCGACTAAAGGAGATCCGTCGCGAGCGTTGCGTGGAGACGTCCATGATGAAGATCTCCGAGTTGCCTTTCGAGGAGCTCGAGAAGGCGATGTAGCGGCCATCCGGAGACCAGTCGGGAGCGATACACAGTTCGCTGCCTTCGGGAGAGCCATCGGTGAGGCGACCATCCTTGCCATCGTAGATGTACAGACGAGGGCTGCCCATCCTGTAGGAGACAAAGGCCAACCGGCGGCCATCGGGCGACCAGGTGGGAGAGATATTCAAGGTCTTGTTGTTGGTGATCTGCTTGAGATCCGACCCGTCGTAATCCATCACGAAGATCTCCTTGGCCTGGCCTATCTTTCCGACGAAGACGACGCGGGAAAGGTAGACGCCGGCCTTTCCGGTGTAGGCGATGGTCACGGCGTTGGAGATCCGGTGGGCGATGTCGCGGGCCAGGCGGGCCGCCCCACGGTATCGCTTGCCCGTGATGAGGGCTTCCGTCTTACTGTCGAACAACAGCCCCTCCACGATGAGTTCATCGTCTTCACGGGTCCCGACGCTCGCCGTGACGACACCCACCGCGCCGATGGCCGAGAACTCCCGCAGCGGCACACGGCCCGAGGCGATCGTCACGTTCGCGTAAAGGGATGGCGGCAGCACGTTGAAGAGTCCGGAGTAGGTGAGGTCCGAGGCGATGATCTCGCGGATCAGCTTCGCCGCACGCGTGGCCTCGCTGCCAGCGCGTGGTTTGACCTGGACGGGAGGAATCACGAGGGGGATCTGTCGCGGCGCGACGCCCGATACCGTGATCCCGATCTCCGCTTGATTGGGATCTTCCGCCGGGGATTGGGCGAAGAGCGTCCCCGCTGCGAGGCTGAGCAGGAAGATCGGACAGGCTGCGAGGCGCACTGCAGCAGATGGTCGCATCAATCGGATGTCAGCTCGAAAACGACCTCGGCTCTCACCGAGTTCTTGGCATACTGGAAGGGTAGCGGCGGAAGCGGGTTGCTGTCGAACACGGCGCGCAGGGCGGATTGGTCGAGGGCGCTGTTGCCGCTGCGTTCGATGATGGAGGCGTTCTGAACGATCCCGGACTTCATGATGGTGAATGTGATCCTGCACCGCAGCGGTTGCTGCAGACCTTCGGGAGCGACGGGCCGCCGCCAGTTCGATTGGAGGATCGTCATCAAACTGGCCCGGTAGTAATCGTACGGGAATGCCGAAGAGCCGATCGACGGAGCCACGCCCACTTCGAGATCGTCGCTCGTGCCGGAAAACGAGATGCCCCCGTCGGGCGCAGCGGCTGGCGCCGCCTCCGGGACGGGGGCGGCGGACGGCTTCGGCTTCTCGATGTTTTTCACCGGCCGGGACTCGAGCGGAGGTCTGTCCGGCTCGTTGTTCGGCCGCGGCCGAGTCTGTCGTAAGGCCCGTGGCTTGGGCCGCAGAGCCTGTCTGGCCGCCTCGGCCCGCTGGGAAGGCGTCGGTCCCTCCGGAGGCCGCGACGGCGCGCGGGCGGGCTGGAGGCTCGACGCCGAGACGATCTGGGCGATGGTGACCCTGGGCGCATGAACGGGCCGGGAGAGACGAGGCAGGACGGAAAAAACGATGAGCGCCACGAGATGGGCCACGACCGATACTCCCGCCAGTTTCAAGAGCGCTCCTTCCGGGTCGTCCGCCGTCCCTATCCGGACCCTGATTCTCACGGTGGTTCACCTCTTCGGCCGGCGGGAGGGAGCGGGTGGGCGCCGATCGTTCCCGCGGGGATTGGGTTCGGTGACAAGGCCGACACGTTCGATACCCGACAGCTTGATCCTGTCCATGACCGCCATGACGCGACCGTACGGGACCGACTGATCGGCCCGCAGGTAGACGAAGGGGTTCTCGTAACCAGCCGCGACGGTGGTGAGGTGTTTTTGCAGGTCGGCCAGACCCATGGACGTCTCGTTCAAGTAAACCCGGTAACCGCGGTCGATGCTCACGATGATCCGCTGCTCCTCCTGGGCCGCCGCGCTCTCCGCCCGGGGCAGGTCGACATCGACGCCCCGCTGCATCATGGGAGCCGTGACCATGAATATGATGAGCAGGACCAGGACGACATCGACGAACGGCGTGACGTTGATATCCGCCAGGTTGGCTCTCTGGCGGGAGCGGTCGGTCCCGGAGGGGATAGAGGATGCCATCAGGTCAGATTGTCCTCTCGACACGGTTCAAGATCTCGGCGGTGAAGTTGTCAAGTCGGTTGCCGAGGATCCGGAGGCGATTGTTGAAGTAATTGTAGCCGAGCACGGCGGGGATCGCAGCCGCCAGGCCCGCCGCCGTGGCGACCAGCGCCTCGGAGATCCCCGGCGCGACGGTCGCGAGGTTCGCCGTGCCGATCATGCCGATCGAACCGAAGGCACTCATGATCCCCCACACGGTCCCGAACAGCCCGATGAACGGTGTGGCCGAGGCGGTCGAGGCGAGGAAGCCCAGGAACCGTTCGAGGCGCCCCTGCGCCTCCGAGGAGGCGGAATGCATGGCCCGCGAGACCAACCTGAGCAGGGTCTCACGCTTGCTCGCAGGCGACTCGTCCAGCCGGGGGGCCGCGCCGGGCGTCCCGGGCCCCGCGGTGCGCACGCGTGTCATCTCCCTGAAGCCGGCGCGATAAACATGGGCCATCGGGCTGTAGGGGAGTCCCTCGCAAAAATCACGCAGATCGGCGAGACTCGATTCGGTCCTGATGATCTCGAGCAGCTCCGCATCTTCCCGGTCGGCGCGGGAAACGGCGCGATACCGCTCCACCATGATCGCCCAGGACATGACGGAGAAAAAGCCCAGGATCACAAGGACGAACTGGGCCATCGGGGCGGCGTGGAGGATCAGGTCGAAGATGTTGCCTTGGAACCCCTGGGCCGAGAGCACGCAGAGGGATCCAGGGATGGAAACGACCGGGTGAATGGGAACCTCCTTGCATCAGGTCCGGATGTTGCGCAGAGTTCCCGCGAGGCTGCGGCAAACTCTAGCAGTGAGGGATCGCCCTGTCAATACAGGACTTTACCTTGACACCACCGAAAACGGGATGGTAGCATCGCGTCATCTCGACCGCCGGAGCAGCGTGTCCCACCCTTCCTGATTTGCCGCGAGTATATGCTCTCCTTCTTGAGAATCTCTAATCTGGCGATCCTCGATGGCGCCCTCATCGAACCGGGGCCCGGTCTCAACGTGTTGACCGGGGAGACCGGCGCCGGCAAGTCCATCATCGTGGATGCCATCGCCTTGCTCCTGGGAGGCCGGGCGAGCGCGGACCTCCTGCGTCACGGGGCCACCCGGCTGACCGTTGAAGGGCGATTCGACCCGGCCGGGGCCGATCGGGCGTGCGCCGGCGGCTCGAACGGGCCGGGCGCGGCGGTGCGAATCCGCAGGGAACTCTTCCTTCATGACAGCCTCGTGCGCAGCCGGGCGTTCGTGAACGACCGGGCGGTCACGCTGGGAGCGCTGCGGGCGATGGGCGAGAGCCTGGCGGACCTGCATGGCCAACAACGCCATCAGACTCTGTTGCTGCCCGACGGCCAGCGAGTGGCTCTGGATCGGTTCGCGAAGGCCGGAGATCTGAGCGTCGACGTCGCCGCCCTTTACTACAAGATGAAGCAACTCGAGGCCGAGCACGGGGAGCTCTCGCTGCGCGTGAGGGAGCGGGAGTCCGTGCAGCGGGACCTGGACGAGAAGATCGCGCGGATCGAGCGGGTGGCGCCGCGAGTCGACGAGGAACAGGAGCTCGAGCGTGAGGAAAGTCTCCTGCACCATGCGAGCGAGGTCGCCCAGCTGGCCGGGGAATCGTTTTGCCTGCTGAGCGATGATGATGACTCGGCGCTGGCGCGGCTGGGCGCGGCCGGCGAACGGCTCGCCAGGCTCGCCGCGATCGATCCTGCCGCGGATCGGATCCGTTCTCTGGTCGAGGAGGCTCGCCTGGCCGTGGAGGAGGCCAGCGGCTCGGTTCGGGCCTATCTCGACACGGACGGCCTCGATCCGCAGCGCCTGGAGCTGGTTGCCGGCAGACTGGCCGAGCTGGCCGATCTGAAGCGCATCCACAACGCGACGGTCGATGAGATCCTGCACCGCCTGGAATCTCTACGGTCCCGGCGCGCGGCCCTGGAGGATCTGTCGGAACGACTGGAACGACTCGGCTCACGGGTCGTGGAATCGCGCGAGAGGTTCCTCGCCGCGGCCGCCAAGCTCAGCCGGCGACGCAAGGAAGGTGCGCGAAGGCTTGCGTCCGCGCTGCGCGAGGAGCTCGGGCATCTGGCGATGGAGGCAACGCGCGTGAAGATCACCGTGCAAGATGATCCCGCCTCCGCCGGTCCGCACGGGGTCGATGCGATCACCTTCTTCATTGCTCCCAACCGTGGAGAGGCGCTCAAGCCGTTGAACCGGATCGCTTCGGGGGGTGAGCTCTCGCGCCTCATGCTGGCGGTGCGCAACGCGGCGGATGCGCCGGGAGACGGACGGACGCTGGTTTTCGACGAGATCGACAGCGGGATCGGCGGCGGGGTCGCCGAGACGGTGGGACGTCGTCTCGCCCGCCTGGCACGCAGGCACCAGATACTCTGTGTCACGCATCTGCCCCAGATCGCGGTCTTTGCGGATCGGCATTTCCACGTCTCCAAGAAGACGGTGGGGGCGCGCACGCATGCCCGCGTCGACCCGCTGAACGAGCAAGGCCGCGTCGCGGAATTGGCCCGCATGCTCGGGGGAATGCCGCCTGCCACGGCGCGCCGGCACGCGGCGGCGTTGATGGGCCTCCGGCGAGGAGTGCAACTGTGACACGGGCGGGCCGCGCCGCGCGCCTCGCGGTCTATCCCGGGACATTCGATCCTGTGACGAACGGCCACCTGGACATTATCGAGCGGGGCAGCCGGCTGTTCGATCGCGTGGTGGTGGCCATCCTGGAGAATCTCGACAAGAAACCGCTATTTTCCGTCGCCGAACGCCGGGAACTGATCCGCCAAGCGGTCGGGCGGTTTCCCAACGTGAGTGTTCAGACATTCCGCGGCCTGCTCGTCGATTATGTCCGGGATTGCGGCGCGCACGTCATCGTTCGTGGGCTGCGGGCGCTTTCGGATTTCGAGTACGAGTTCCAGATGGCTCTCATGAACAGGCGCCTGGATCCGGATGTGGAAACTGTTTTCATGATGCCGTCCGAGGCGTACTCTTATCTGAGCTCTCGACTCGTCAAGGAGGTGGCCTTTCTGGGAGGGGATGTATCCGGGCTTGTGCCGCCCGTCGTGGCCCAGGCCATCATGCAGCGCGCTGCTCTGGGGAGGAATCCGTAAATGATCAGCCTTTCTGAACGGCTCGCGACCGTGAAGCCCAGCGCCACGATCGCCGTCAAGCAGGAGGCCGAGCGGCTGAAGAAGAAAGGCGTGGACATCATCGATTTCGGGCCGGGTGAGCCTGACTTCGACACCCCGGAGAACATCAAGCGTGCCGCGCAGAAGGCGATCCGAGAGAACCTCAGCCATTATCTGCCGACACGCGGCCTTCCGCGGTTGACCACCGCCGTTGCGGCCCGCTACCGGGACCTTTACGGGTCCGACTACGACGGGGCGGAGGTCCTGATCGCCTGCGGCGCCAAGAACGCCCTGTTCGCGGCGGCGATGGCGCTATTCGGTCCCGGCGATGAGGTCATCGTCCCCGATCCTTACTGGGTGTCCTTCCCCGAGCAGGTAAGACTCGCCGGGGCCACGCCGGTCTTCCTGGCGACACCCGAGCAGGATGGCTTCGTGGCGCGAGCCGAGGATTGCTCGCGGCTGATCACGCCCGCCACGAAGGGGATCATCCTGTGTTCGCCGTCAAACCCCACCGGCGCGATCATCCCCGAGGACGAGTTGGCCGCGTTCGCGGACCTGGCGCTGAAACGGGACCTTTTCCTGATTTTCGACGAATGCTACGAGCGATTCATCTACGACGGAGAAACACATGCCAGCCTCGCCGGACAATCTCGACGCTTGAGGGATCGCTTGGTGCTCATCTCGAGCTTCTCCAAGTCCTACGCGATGACCGGGTACCGCGTCGGATACGCCGTGGCGGACAGGTCCATCCTCTCGGCGATGGCCACCGTGCAGGGGCACGACGCCACCCACGCGACGGGGATCGCGCAGGCCGCGGCCCTGGAGGCCCTCGTGGGCCCCCAGGACGCCCTCGCCCGGATGCTCGCGGAGTACACGGTCCGACGCGATCTGATCGTCGAGCAGTTGAGGTCCATACCCTCAGTGACCTGCACCAAGCCATCGGGGGCTTTTTACGCCTTTGCGGGGGTTCGCGGCCTGTACGAGCGCCTGGGCGTGAGCGACTCGCTGGGTGTCGCCCGCGTCCTGCTGGAAAATGCGCGCATCGCCGTGGTTCCCGGAGAGGCGTTCGGACGGGAGGGTTATGTCCGGTTCTCCTATGCCCTGTCCCCCGACCGGATCCGCGAGGGGACCGAGCGGTTGCGAGCTTTGGTGCGGAGCTGAGAAAAGGTCTCCGGCCCGGCTGTATACTGGTCCCATGACCATGAGAGCCGCCGCGTTGGCCCTGGGCCTGCTCATCGGCACGTCCGCGCCCGCGCAGGTTGCGCCCGACGCCGGGGCCGCGGCTCCGCGCCGAGGGGACGTGCTGATCGGCAGGATCCAGGGGCCGATCACCCCCGTCACGCTCGAGTACGTGAAGGGTATCCTGGCGAAGGCGCGCGACCAGCGGCAGGCCCTGGTGGTCCTGGAGATGGATACACCCGGCGGGCTGGTCGTGTCCACCGAGCAGATCATCCAGGCGATCCTCGCCTCCGAGGCGCCGGTCGTCGTGTATGTCACCCCCGCGGGGGCCCAGGCGACCTCGGCCGGCCTGTACATCATGAATGCTGCCGATGTCGCCGCCATGTCCCCGGGGACGCGCATCGGTGCGGGCCATCCCGTCACCGTGTCGGGAGGAAACCCCGGGGGCGAAGGGGCCGGTTCGGGCCGCAATTTCCTCAACGAGAAAATCGAGAACACGATGGCGGCGGGTGTGCGGGCCATCGCCGCGACGCGCGGTCGCAACGCCGCGATCTATGAGAAAATGGTTCGCGAGAGCATATCCCTGACCGCTCAGGAGGCGGTCGAGCAGCATGTCGTCGATCTGATCGCGGGTGATCTCACCCAGCTCCTCTCCATCCTGGACGGCAGGCAGATCACGCGGTTCGATGGGAGCAAGCAAACGGTGTCCGTCGCCGATGCACGGCGGGATCGGATCGAAATGACGCTGCGTCAGAGGATTCTCTTCTGGCTGACTGATCCTCAGATAGCGTTCGTGCTCATCGGGATCGGAATGCTCGGACTGTATATTGAATTCAACCATCCCGGCTTGATCGTCCCGGGCGTGGTTGGGGCGCTGGCGTTTGTTTTGCTGGCGATGTCTCTTCAGGTCCTCCCCGTGAACATCCTGGGCATCGTGCTGATCCTGCTGGCGGGCGTGCTCTTGATCCTCGAGATCAAGGTCACATCCTACGGTCTGTTGACCCTGGGCGGGATCATCTCCTTGACGCTGGGATTCCTCACGCTCTTTGACCTGAGGGAAGTTCCCTCGCTGCGTCCATCTCTTGGTTTCATCCTCCCGACGAGCCTCACCATCGGGGTCATCATGGCCGTCGTCACCACCCTCGCCATCAGCGCTCAACGGTCGCGCGTGGTAACGGGCAGGGAGGGGCTCGTGGGGGCGGTCGGCAAGGCGCTGACGGACATCGGGACTGGCGGGAAGGTGTTTGTCCATGGGGAGTACTGGGATGCCGTTTCGCACGAGCCGATCGCTCGTGGAAGCTCCGTGCGGATCGTGTCCATGCGGGGCATGGCGGTGGAAGTCCAAGAGACTGAATGATATCTGGAGGAAATTGCCGTGTTTCCAAGCCTGACATTTCTCGTCCCCATCGCGATCGTGGTCCTGTTCATCGCCTCGGGCATCAAGATCTTCAACGAGTACGAGCGGGCGGTTGTCTTCCGGTTGGGACGACTCCGCGCGGTGCCGCGAGGGCCGGGAATCGCCTACATCGTCCCCATCCTGGACAGGTTCATCCGCGTTTCGCTGAGGACCATCGTGCTGGATGTGCCGCCGCAGGACATCATCACCCGGGACAACGTTTCGGTGAAGGTCAATGCGGTCGTCTACTTCCGAGTGATGGAACCGAACCGCGCGGTCGTCGAGGTGGAGAACTACCATTACGCGACCTCGCAGCTCGCCCAGACGACGCTGCGCTCGATTCTGGGACAAGCCGACCTGGATGACCTGCTGTCACAACGGGAACGACTGAACATGGAGCTGCAGGAGATCCTCGACAAGCACACGGACCCATGGGGCATCAAGGTCTCCTCGGTGGAAGTCAAGCACGTGGATCTGCCCGTCGAGATGCAGCGGGCCATGGCGCGCCAGGCGGAGGCGGAACGAGAGAAAAGAGCGAAGATCATCCATGCCAACGGCGAGTATCAGGCATCCGCCATGCTCGGCAAGGCGGCCGATGTGATCCACCAGAACCCGGTGACGCTGCAGCTGCGGTATCTGCAAACGCTCACCGAGATCGCCGCGGAGCAGAACTCCACGATCGTGTTCCCCTTTCCGATAGAACTCATGAAGGTTCTCCTTGGTGGAACGTAGGACTCGGTGAGGCGATCATCAGGCGGCCCTCCGGGCAGGCGACAGCGCCGGGCGGCGACAGGGCCGGACGCACGGGACTTTCAGCTCGAAACGCGACATCTGGCGTTCCTGATCGCCCTCGTCGTGGCGCTGTGCATCGCCTCGTTCATGCTGGGGCGCTGGGTGGAACGGCAGAGCCTTGGAGCCGAAGTTCCCGGGCTGACGATGAT
>JBHHZN010000012.1:0-16151 GCA_046758155.1 Acidobacteriota bacterium
ATGGCCCAGATAGCCAGCTACGTGCCCGTGGGGTTCGGGGAGGCCCTGGGGCCAGCCACGGATGCTACCTACCTATACTTCCTGGATTCTACGCTGATACGGGTCTGGTGCTTCGACGATACTCTGTACGATAAGACCTGCCAGTACCTGGATAGCCTCGATGCGGGCCGCTTCGTGGGGCTCGAGGCCCGCCACCCCTTCATCGACAGGTCCTCCCGGGTCATCCTCTCCGAGCACGTCACACTCGACGCCGGCACCGGTTGCGTCCACACGGCACCCGGCCACGGCCACGAGGACTCCATCGCGGGAGTCGACAACGGGCTGCCGATCTATACACCGGTGGACGACGCGGGTCGCTTCACAGCGGAGGTGGAAGGTTTCGCCGGCCGCAACGTCTTCGACGCCAACGAAGACATCATCACGCTGATCGGCTCGCGTGGAATGTTGCTCGCCCGTGAAGCGATCGTCCACCAGTACCCGCACTGCTGGAGGAGCAAGGATCCGGTGATCTTCCGCGCCACCGAGCAGTGGTTCATCGCCCTGGAGAAGGCCGACCTGCGCTCGAGGAGCCTCGAGGCGATCCGCTCGGTCCGGTGGGTTCCGGCCTGGGGCATGGAACGGATGCGCAACATGCTCAAGACCCGCCCGGACTGGTGTATCTCCCGGCAGCGTTCGTGGGGCGTTCCCATTCCTGCCTTCGCCTGCACCGGGTGCGGCCGCTCCCTGATGGACGCCGTCATTCTCGACAAGGTGGCCGATATCTTTCGCAGGGAGGGCTCCGACGTCTGGTGGAAACGATCGGCCCGGGAGTTCCTCGAGCCGGACACGACATGCTCGGGCTGCGGTGGGAGGGAATTCCGCCAGGAAAAAGACATCATCGACGTCTGGTTCGAGTCCGGCGTTTCCCACGCGGCCGTGCTGGGCAGGACGGATGACATGCCCTGGCCGGCGCAGCTCTACGTGGAAGGGCACGACCAGTACCGCGGGTGGTTCAACTCCAGTCTACTCGTGGCCGTGGCGAACCGCGGCCGTCCTCCCTACGATGAAGTCATCACGCATGGGTTCACGCTCGACGGACAGGGCCAGAAGATGTCGAAGTCCCTCGGCAACGTCATCAGCCCTCAGGAGGTGATCCGGGCCAAGGGAGCGGAGATCCTGAGGCTCTGGGTCTCGATGGTGAACTACATCGACGACATGCGACTCTCCGAGGAAATCCTCGATCGCAACGTCGAGGCGTACCGCAAGGTCCGCAACACATTCCGTTACATCCTGGGAAACATCCATGACTTCGACCCCGAACGCGACATCATCGAGGAAGGGGAACTGCTCGATCTGGATCGATGGGCCCTCAGCCGGCTGTCGGATCTGACCCGCAGGGTCCGCGCGGCCTTCGAGAGGTACGAGTTTCACACGGTGCACCATGCATTGCACAATTTCTGCGCCGTGACGATGTCGAGCCTGTACTTCGACATCCTCAAGGATCGCCTCTACACCAGCGTGACGTGGTCGCACGAACGCCGTTCGGCACAGTCGGTCCTCTACCGGATCGGACACTCCGTATGCCGCATGATCGCGCCGATCCTTCCCTTCACCGCCGAGGAGGTCTGGTCCCATTTACCCAGGAGCGCCGGTGATCCCGAATCGGTTCATCTCACGCTCCTGCCGGAAGCGGGCCCCGCCCCGGCGCCCGGCTTCCTGAGCGACTGGGAACAACTCCTCAAGGCGAGGGAAACGGTCACGCACGCTCTCGAGGCTGATCGCCGCGCCGAGAAGATCGGCAGCTCCCTGGAGGCCGCCGTGCGGCTGAAGGGACCGGCCGCCACCATGCGACTGCTCGAGAGGTTTCGCGACCAGCTCCCGGCGCTTTTCATCGTATCGAAGGTCGAACTGGAGGAACCCGGCGATCGCCAGGACCCCACCGGGCTGGAAGTCGGCGTCTTTCCGGCGGCCGGATCCAAGTGCGAGCGATGCTGGAACATACGGGAGTCGGTCGGATCCGACGCGGAGTTCCCCAACCTTTGCTCACGCTGCGTATCCGCGATCCGGCAGCTACACCAGAACGCCGGCTCATGAGATTCCTGTCACAGAGATCCTGCTACTTGACCGTCACGCTCGGTGTCATTCTCGCGGACCGATCTAGCAAAGCGGCCGTCCAGGCCCATCTCGATCCGTATCGACCGTTGTCCTTGATACCGGGGTTTTTCGATTTCACGTACGTCGAGAACCCCGGTGGCGTGTTCGGCCTGTTCCGGGATCTCAGCGCCGGCGTGCGCGGTGTCCTGTTCACGCTGATCCCGGTCGCCGCGATCCTCCTCATCGCGCTGTACGCCCGGCGTGTCCCTCCCACGCACCGGCTCACGCAGACATCGCTTGCGCTGATCCTCGGCGGGGCTCTCGGCAACCTGGTCGACCGGCTGCGTCTGGGCTACGTCGTCGATTTCCTCGATTTCCACTGGCGCGGTTATCACTGGCCGGCCTTCAATCTGGCGGACTCGGCTATCTGCACAGGTGTGGCAATGCTGATGCTGGAGAGCTTCCTGACCCGCGAGTCAGTCCGCCGCGCCGACTCGGAGACCGACTCGCCATGATGCCCGTTCTTTTCACGTTCAAGCTATTCGGATGGGATATCGCCCTGCCGACCTACGGTCTGCTCCTGGCGATCGGGTTCCTCCTCGCCTTGCTGGTGGCCATCAGGCAGGCGCGCCGCGAGGGGGTGCCCTCCGACATCATCAGCGACCTCTGGATCATCAGTCTCCTGTCGGGAGTCCTGGGGGCCAAGCTTCTTCTCTACCTGCTGGATTTCCGCTACTACGTCCAGCACCCCTCTGCCATCCTGAGCACGCTGCGCTCCGCCGGTGTCTGGTACGGAGGGCTGATCCTGGCCGTCGCCGCCTGCCTCGTCGCGGTCAGACGCCGGGGGCTGGATGCATGGCTCATCGGCGACATCCTGGCCCCCGCCATCATCCTGGGCCAGGCCGTGGGAAGGCTCGGCTGTTTCGCTGCGGGATGCTGCTACGGGAAGCCGACCGGGCTGGCCTGGGCCGTCACGTTCACCAGCAAGCGGGCGAACGAGATCACCGGCGTCCCGCTCGACGTGCCGCTCCACCCGACGCAGCTGTACCACTCGGCCGCCAACCTCCTCGGGTTTCTCATCCTGATGACCCTGGCGGCACGCAAGCGCTTTCGCGGGCAGGTGCTGCTTGTCTACCTGATCTACTATGCCGTCGTCCGCGCGATCCTGGAGATATTCAGGGATGATCCCCGAGGCTCTTTTGCCGGGCTTTCGACCTCGCAGTTGATCAGCATCATCGTCGGCCTCGTTGCCGTCGTGTTGTATGTCCGACGGGCGCGCTCTGCCGGAGCGCGTCCGTTCAAGCACGATCCGCGACAGGCGGCGCCGGCGCGTTGAGGCGATGGGATGCCCTGCCGACACGACCCGCCGGAACGACCGGATCATCCGCACCGTTTCACGGTTGCCGAAGACGAATCGCGCCAGCGGCTCGACGCCATTCTCGGGCGTCGGTTGCCGGACCACAGCCGCACGTTCCTGCAGAAGCTGGTGCGCGCCGGACACGTCACCATCGACGGGGCACGGCCCTCCTCGGTGAGATCGGGCCGCCTGATGGCCGCCGGCGAGGTCGTTCTCGTCCGGGTGCCCGCGCCCGCGCCGTCCCGTCTGCTCCCCGAGCCGATCCCCCTCGACATCCTCCATGAGGACCGCTGGCTGCTCGTGATCAACAAGCCCTCGGGCATGGTCGTTCACCCGGGGGCGGGCAGACGGACGGGCACCCTGGTGCATGCGCTGATGAATCATTGCCGGGACCTGTCCGGGATCGGGGGCGTGGAACGCCCCGGCATCGTCCACAGGCTCGACAAGGAGACCTCCGGGGTGATCGTCGTGGCCAAGGACGATGGCACGCATCGGGACCTGTCGCGCCAGTTCCAGGGGCGCACCGTCCGCAAGAGCTACCTCGCCCTCGTTCACGGGCGCCTTGGGTCGCTGTCCGGGTTGATCGATGTCCCCATCGGCCGGGATACGCGCCGGAGAGTGAAGATCTCGCCACGGACCAGCAGGCCGCGCGAGGCGATCACCAAGTACCGGGTCCTGGAGCGATTCCCCGGGCATACATGGCTGGAGATCTCGCCGCGCACGGGACGGACCCATCAGATCCGGGTCCACCTGAAGGTCATCGGCCACCCGATCGTGGGCGATACGCTCTACGGCGGGACAAGAGGCAAGGATGCGGATCACCCGACCGCATCCACGCGCCTCGTGTTGCATGCGTTCAGCCTCGGTTTCGTCCATCCGGCCACCCACCGGCAGGTGGCATTCGAGGCGCCCCTTCCCGCCGAGCTCGAGGCGCTGCTGGCGTCCCTCCGGCCATGACGACCCGTCCAAAAAGCAGAATCGCCATCATCGGTGCGGGCCGGGTCGGTCTCGGGCTCGGGGGAGCGCTCAAACGCTGCGGCTACACCCTGACGGGCGTCCTGAGCCGGCGCCCGGCGGCCGCCCGGCGGGCGTCCCGCCTGCTCGGTGACCGCATCGGCACCAGGAGCCTCTCGCGGGCCCTGCACGGCGCCTCCGTCGTGTTGATCTGCGTTCCTGATGACGCGATCCCGGCCGTCGTGAGCCGCCTCGCCTCCGAGCTGACACGCGGCGTCAGCGCGCTGCATACCGGCGGTGCCCTGGGGCCGGCCCCCCTCGCGCCCCTTCGAGCACACGGGGTGGCGGTGGGGACCATCCATCCGTTGACGAGCTTTCCGGCGCCACGCGCCGAGCCCCTGGACCTGCAAGGGGTCACCTTCGCCCTCGACGGCGACCCCCCGGCCCTGCGGGAGGCCGCGGGTCTCGTGCGGCGCCTGGGCGGGGTCCGCCTGAGCGTGCCCGCGGATTCCCACGCGGTGTACCACCTTGCCGCGGTCATCCTGGCCAATGATCTGGTCGCCCTTCTGGACACAGGGCTCGATCTCGCGGCGCGGCGCCTGGGGATCGGCCCCGAAAAAGCTCGAGCCGCGTTCCTTCCCCTCGTGCGGGCGTCCATCGAGAACGTGGCCCGATCCGGCCCTCGCAGGGCACTGACGGGCCCGATCACCCGCGGCGACGTGCGGACCCTGCAGCGACACCGCAAGGCTCTCCTCGGGGAAAGCGATGACCTGGTCGAGCTGCATCGCCTGCTGTCTCGCCATGCCGTCGAGATGGCTCGCGCGGACGGCCGTCTGGATCCGGAAACATCGGCGAATCTCCTGCGGCTCCTCGCCCGCACCACCTCGCATGAGCACTGATTGACCGCACCGAGGGGATCACCTAGAATGCGGCGCTGAGTCGAGAAGAGACCCGGGGAGGATACGATGTCGATGGAAGCGCTGGGCATGGTGGAAACGCGCGGCCTCGTCGCATCCATCGAGGCGGCCGATGCGATGGTCAAGACAGCCAATGTGGTGCTTCTCGGCAAGGAGTACATCGGCGCCGGGTACGTCACCGTTCTGGTGAGAGGCGATGTCGGAGCGGTGAAGGCGGCCACCGACGCCGGGGCGTCCGCCGCGCGCCGCGTCGGCGAACTGATCTCCGTTCACGTCATCCCGAGCCCGCACGGTGAAGTGGAAAGGATCCTCCCCTCCAAGAAGAATCTCAAGCCTGTCCAGACGTAGCCGCTTCTCGGGGGTCATCCCCGCAAGGTGATCATGGCGGAAGGAGACGCTGACCTTCGGTCGATACAGCAGGCTCGCCACCTCGCGGAACGAGCCAACCAGGCAGCGCGGACCCTGGCGTCCTTCCCGCAGGAATCCCTCGACACGATCCTCGAATCCATGCAGAATGCGGCATTGCCGCACGCCGAAGAATGGGCGCGCATGGCGGTCGAGGAAACCGGATTCGGCAACGTGGCCGACAAGACTCTCAAGAATCGATTCTCCATCATCGACCTTTACCGGCACATCCGGCCGATGAGAACGGTCGGGCTGCAGGATCCGGAGTCACGCCGCGACGTCCTGGAGATCGCCGCTCCGGTGGGTGTGGTGGCGGGTGTCATCCCGAGCACGAACCCCACATCGACGGCGATCTACAAGATATTCATCGCCCTGAAGGCGGGCAACGCCATAGTCCTCTCTCCTCACCCGCATGCTCAACGCTGCGTCCACGCGGTCGCCGAGACTCTCCGCCGGGCGGCCGCGGGCGGTGGCGCACCCCCCGAGGCGATCGCCTGCCTGTCGGATCCCACGCTGGAGGGCACCCACGAGCTGATGAGGCATCCGTCGGTCGCCGTCATCCTGGCCACGGGCGGCGCCGGCCTGGTCCAGGCGGCGTACTCCTCAGGCAAACCGGCCTATGGTGTGGGCCCGGGGAACGTGCCGGCCTTCGTGGACCGGACGGCGGACGTCGCCAAGGCGGCGCGGGACATCATCACGGGCAAGACCTTTGACAACGGCGTCCTCTGCTCGTCGGAGAATGCCGTCGTCGCCGATCTCCCCGTCGCGCTCAAGCTCCGGGAGGAGATGACGGCGAACGGTGCGCGCTTTCTGTCGGACGAGGAGACCGCGAAGCTCTCGGACATCATCACCGGGAAGACCTTCGATCACGGTGTCCTGTGCTCGTCGGAAAACGCGGTGATCGCCGACGCGCCCATCAGCGAGAGGCTGGAGAAGGAGATGCGCGCCGGAGGGGCCTACTTTCTCGCTCCTGACGAGATCGGCCGTTTGTCAGCCCTCGCCGTGCGCGAGGACGGCTCTCTCAACACCGGCATCGTCGGCAAGTCCGCCGAACACATCGCCGCTCTGGGGGAACTCGATGTCCCATCCGACACGCGTTGCCTGGTCGCGCGCCTCACGGGGGTCGGCAAACGCTACCCCCTGTCGCGTGAAAAGCTCTCCCCGATCCTGGCGTACTACGTGGAGGACGGCTGGGAAGCCTGCTGTGCCCGCGTCTTCGATGTTCTTCACTATGGCGGCATGGGGCACACGATGTCCATTCACTCCCGGGATCGTGATCTCATCATGAAGTTCGCCATGACCAAGCCGGTGTTCCGGATCTGTGTGAACACACCGGCAGCCGTCGGCGCGGTGGGGCTGACGACCGCCCTGGAACCATCGATGACACTCGGCTGCGGGGCCCTCGGCGGCAATATCACATCGGACAACATCATGCCTCGTCATCTCGTCAACTTGAAGCGCCTTGCGTTCGAGACGCGATCCTTCCAGGAGGCCGCCGAGAAGGGCAGAAAACGCGAGGACACTCGAGCGGGCGCGGCCTGCTCGATCACGGGGGTGGCCTCCGTCGGAGGCGACCGCGATCCTGCGCCGAAGGTGCCCGCCGGGCGGACCGATCGTCTCGAGCTCCGCGCTCGCGTCGCGGCCGCGATCAGACGCCGTCGTCCCGCCTCACCCGATCGGCCGGCTCCTTCGAGACCATCACCCTCCCAGCCCGCGGTATTTCCCGCCCACTTCGTCTCGGAGGCCGATATCCGGCAGGCGCTCGTCGAGAAACGCCCGATCGTGATCGACGACCGGACCATCATCACACCCTCCGCCCGGGACCTCGGGCGGCAGCACGATGTCTTCCAGAAGCTTTAGTGTGCCGAAACCGGAAGGCGCCGCGGCCCCCGGGACGCCGCCGATGGGTTCTCCGGGCAGGGCTCTTCGAGGCGGCCGTTCCGCTGGTCCTTTGATACTCGTCATCGCATCGATCCTGCTGGCGATGCCGCTCGCGGCGCTCACCTGGGCAGGCGAAGCGAGATCGCGAGGGAGGAAGGCGCGCATCACCTGGATCGAACACGACGGGACGCTGCACGAGGCCGCGGCCCGGGAGATCCGCTTCTGCTATTTCGAGAGGGTCTACCTCTCGGTTCCGAAGAACGGCCGCACGTACAAGGACAAGATCCACAAGAACCGCGGCATTCCCCTCAAGAAACATTTTGTCCGTTTCGGCATCACGGACACGGTGACCTTCGAGTGGTCAACCGATCAACGATCCGGGCGCGCCGAGCTCACGATCACCACGCGGTCCGCGAGGGGGAAGATCACGAAAGGCCGCGCCCGGGATCTGCCGGGCGCCTTTCATCCCCGGTCCCCGTTCATCGGTTTCACGGTCGAGGGGCTGGAACACAGGCTGGAGCTGTTGCCCGCGGGCGTCGGGAAGGCCCCGGTGAATCAGCCGAGAATCATCGGAATGAAATTCACCCCGTGATACGGACCCCTCCGTCCTCGGCGGTCAGGCATCGATGCCGCGGTAAACCTCCGCGTACGCATCCGCCACATGGGAGAGACTGAAATGCTCCCGGACGTGTCTTCGGCCTCGTCGTCCCATCTCTACTCTTTCCTCCCTGGAGGCCAGCAGCCGGGCGAGCCCGGCGGCGAGGCCCGACGCATCACGCGGCCGAACGAGCAGGCCATTCCACCCATCCCGGACAATGTCCCGGCAGCCCGGCATATCGGTGGCTATCAAAGGCAGTCCCATCGCGCCCGCCTCCAGAAGAACCCGTGGCACCCCCTCACGGTAATACGTGGGCAGCACGCATACATCCGCGAGCGACAGAAGCGCCGGGATGTCCGTGCGAGGTCCCAGGTACCGCACGCCGGCGCCGTTCGCCAGGATCTCCTCGACCGCGATGCCCCCGCGGGCCTCCTTCGCCGCCGGCCCGGCCAGCAGAAAAACCGCATCGAGACCCCGTTTCCGGATCCCGGCGGCCGCTTGCATGTACTCGCGTATCCCCTTGTGAGCCATCAGGCGCGAGATCATGATGACAACGGGCCGCCCGTCGGGGTTGAGATCTTGTCGTAGGCTTGCGAGCGTGGAGCCGACGGGCAGGCTCCCCACCAGGCGGTCGATATCCACACCCGAGCCGCGGACGAGACGGTCTCGCCCGGGAGGGACCATCCCCAGCTTCCTGAAATACCGTCGATCGTCTTCGTTCTGGAAGATGGTCACGGAGGACGCGTGACAGGCCCGGCGCTGCAAATGGCGGTACACCGGTCTCAGCGACCGCGCGAAGACGGATTGCGAGGAGAACAGGTACCCCATGCCGGTGATCGTGCAGACGCGTCCTCGGATCCCGGCCCTCTTGCCGGCCACCGGAACGAGGTACGTCGGCTTGGTGTCAAAAGCATGAACAACATCGGGCCCGTGCGACCTCAGAAGGTGGGACAGATGTCTCGAGCTGGCGGCATCGGCGATCGGATTGGGCCCTCGCTTCAAAGGATAGCGCCAGTAAGGGATCCCCTCCCGCCTGATCGCCTCGCCTGATTCGGAACCAACGGCTCCGACATCGAAGCCGCGCTCGCGAAGCGCGATCAGAAGCGGGACACGAAGACTGATGTCTTCCCCGCCGACGAACCAGACAGTCATCCTCGACATCTCATGCGACGCCGCGATCCGGCGTGTCGGCGGACAACGTCGTGCCGTGGCGCTTCTTCTTGGCATCGGGAGGCCCGGCTCCCCAGAAGCCAGCACCCCCATCTCATCTGCGGTATCGCGTTACCAGGTCGGAAAGCACCTCGATCACGCGATCCTGGGACGGACCACTCAGAGAGGGGTAGAGAGGGAGAGACAGGGCACGGGACGATTCTCGTTCCGTGACCGGAAAACTCCCTCTCCTGTGGCCGAAGGTCTTCCGATAGAACGTATGGAGATGGAGAGGTTGGAAATGGACGCTCGTCCCAATGCCCTTTCTGCGTAGCTTCTCGATCATCTCATCCCGGCTCACGCGCAGCACGCGCGGTCGCAAGCGGAGGATATAAAGGTGCCAAGCATGGACAGACCCGGAGGATTCCACCGGCAGATCGCACGCGTCGAGATCGCCCAACGCCTCCTGATACCGCCGCGCGATCCTCCGGCGCCTTCGTTGCATCGCGCCGAATTTCGCGAGTTGAGCAAGACCCAGGCCGGCCGCCAGATCGGTCATGTTGTACTTGAATCCCATTTCCAGGATATCGTACCGCCAGGCCCCCGCCCGCGCGCGCCTCTTGAACGCGTCACGGGTCATCCCGTGTAGCGCCAGGCGGCGAACACGATCCGCGACGCGCTTGCTGGAGGTTGTCAGCATGCCCCCCTCGCCCGTCGTCAGGTTCTTCGTCGCGTAGAAACTGAAACATGTCATGTCGCCTGCCGACCCGATGGGCTTCCCGCGGCAGGTCGCGCCGAACGCGTGGGCCGCGTCCTCGACGACCCTGAGATGGCGGCGCTTCGCGATCCGCCGGATCGCTTCCATGGCACAGGCAAGACCGGCTATGTGCACCGGAACAACGGCTTTCGTGCGTGGAGTGACGGCTCGCTCCACGGCGGCGGGATCGATGTTCAAGGTACGGGGCTCGATGTCGGCGAAGACGGGACGAGCGCCCACGTGCAGGATCGCCTCTCCCGTGGCGGCGAAAGTATACGGTGTCGTGATCACTTCATCGCCCGGACCTATTCCCGCGGCGACGAGAGCAAGGTGCAGCGCCGCCGTGCAGGACTTGAGGGCGATCGCGTTGGAGGCTCCCACGAACTCCCCGGCCCGCCGCTCGAACAAGGACACCTTCGGGCCGGATGTCAGCCATCCCGATTCAACGGCCGCCAGAACCTGCTTGGAATCGCTGTGGTCGATCGAGGGAACATGGAAGGGCACGTACAGTTGTTTGCTCGTCCTGGGTTTCACCATGGCCCGCGCTCTCACCATCGCTCCGAACCGCGGTCCGATCCATCGCCCGCGTCCGGCTCGCCCTCCGTCGTGCCATCGCGTCTTCGAGAGGGCGGATTCTAGCTCAACCGGGACCACTGCTCCACCCGGGTGCGATCCGGCGCGGCAGGCCGACCGGAAAACGACACCCGCCGCCATACCCCGTGTGATCGCGCCGGGGCGGCAGGGTCGGGGGCCGCGCCCATCCGGAAAAAAACTACGGCCGTGTGTCTTCCGGATGGGGATCGCCGGGTGGCGGGGCCTTGTGCGGCAGATCGCAGATCGTGAACTGGAACTTTCCGGACGGCCCCGGCGGGATGATATCCACCCGAACCCAGGCGATACGAAAGGCCGCATCGGCGTGCCGGAGTATTCTCTCTTCCAGCTTCCGGCGAACCGCCGCCGAGAACAATTCGTCCGCGACGACCAGGATCTTCAGCCGGTCCACGCCGACCTGCCTGACCTGGAAGCTCCTGACCCCCGGCACCTCGTAGAACAGATGGGTGAAGAACTCCCCATGGATGAGACGGCCCGCCGGAGAGCGGATGACATCCGAGACCCGTCCACCTATCTTTCCCACCAGCGGGAGTCCCCTCCCGCATGGACAGGCCCCTCCGGCCGGCTCCGCCAGATCCTCGTTTCTGTATCGAATCAAAGGCATCGCCCGGTTGTTCAGCGTCGTCAGGAGCACCTCCCCCTGCACGCATTCCATCACCACGGATTCCGCGTTGACATGGAGCCCGCCCTCGAGGCACTCATGAGCGACGATACCCGCCTCACGGCAGCCGTAGCGATCCAGCACTCTCGCCGAGAAAGCGGATTCCAGATCGGCCCGGACCCCCGGTGCCAGCATCTCGGCCGATGTCTGGATCCCGCGCAGTTTCAGTCGACGGCCTGTCGTGATCGCGCGTCGCGCGAGCAGATGCAGGCTGGACGGGTAGCCGATGAGAACCTTCGGATCATGCGCCGCGAGACGATCCAGGTACTCGTCGAGCCGCGGCTCTTGCAGCGAGAAGGCGTCCAGCCAGACAACCCCGACGAGCCGATCCCGCAACCGAGCGCGCCGGCCGCGATGCTCCTCGGAATCGATGTCCGAGCCCCAGACGAAGGCGAGTCGATCGCCCAGGTCCCATCCGAGCCAGCGCAGGTGACGGTACAGGTGAGCCGAGCGGAGCGTCATCTCCCGCGGGTCGACCAGGAACCGGAGCGGCCTTCCGGTCGAGCCGCCCGTCGACCGGCTGTGGGAGCCGGCCGGCAGGTGCTCGGAACGAAGTTCCGCGAGGTGCGCGGTGAGGTCCTCCCGTTCCAGAACCGGCAATCGGGCCAGATCATCGAGCCCCCGGACCGTCTGCGGATCGAAGCCGATCCGCTTGAAGCGGTCACGATAAAACGGCACCTCGCGGCCGGCATACACCAGGAGCCGCCTCAGTTTTTCGACCTGGATGGCCTCGATGGCGGAAGGGTCCAACCATTGGCTCCGCTCGAGAGCCCGCAGTTCGGACAGGAGAGATCGTGCCTTCAGATGGAGATAGAAGCGTACAAGCCGGCGTCTCATTTCGTCGAGTCACCGCCCGCGCGTCGAGTGATGAGACGAGCAGCACGACGGCGCCCCCCTTCCGGGTGCCTGACCATCAGGAGGGCCAGGAGGCTCGATCAGGCGGACTTGTCCTTGTTCAACACGAGTCGGTTGTTCTCAAGCCATTGCAGTAACTCGACTCTCTTGTACCGAAGCGCCGAGGTCGGCCCCTGTCCAATCCTGTAGGCCGGGAGGTTCCCGTTCTTGGTAAGCGCCCACAGTTTGGTCCGTCCGATCTTCAGCAGCTTCTGAGCTTCCCGGCTCGTCAGAATCTCGTTGTTTGCAGCCATCCCCCCCACCTTGAAGGTCATGATGCCATCAAGAACACACGCCATGGCGAGCCGGGACAGGCTTGGAACACCCAGGGATGCCCGTACCCCCTCGCCGCCTCATCGATATCAACAGAGAACAGCTTCTATACCGTGACGAACGCCGCAAGTCAAGCTGAAACGAACTAAACAGAACAAAATCAGAACAAATGGTACTCTCGGGCTACGTCTGAGCCGCCGGTGACGGCACCCGCGAAGGAACCGCTGGCGGATGCGCCGGAATCGGCCTGGACGGCCGGGCCTTTCGGGCCCCTCCTCCGAACTCGGGAACCAGGTCCACCAGCGCTTCGCGCACGAGCTGGTCGGCCTCCGGCGACAGGGAGGAAACAAGGGCACCTTCGATCTTCGCGAGGCGACGCCGGAGAACACCGCTCGGGACCCTCTCCTCGTGGAACTTGAGGATCTTCGGATGGGCGGTACAGAGCCACTCCTCTCCTCGGCTGTGATGCAACTCCTCGTGTAACTTCTCGCCGGGTCGCAGGCCGGTATAAACGATCTCGATATCCTCATCCGGCCCGAGACCGGAGAGCTCGATGAGATGGCGTGCCAGGGACACGACCTTCACGGGTTTTCCCATGTCGAGCAGGAACACCTCTCCGCCCCGTCCCATGGTTCCAGCTTGCAGGACCAGTTGAACCGCTTCCCGGACCGTCATGAAATAGCGTGTCACGTCCGGGTGGGTGACGGTCACGGGCCCGCCTTCGGCGATCTGCTTCTTGAACAAAGGCACGACGGAGCCATCGCTCCCCAGGACGTTGCCGAACCGGACCGCCACGAAGACGGTGTCTCCCGGAATGTCCTGCAGCACCAGTTCCGCGAGCCTCTTGGTGCCGCCCATCACGCCGATCGGGTTGACCGCCTTGTCGGTCGAGATCAACAGAAATCGTTCCACGCCCAGCGCCGCGGCCTTCTCGGCCACGTTGCGGGTCCCGAGGACGTTATTCTTGAATGCCTCGACCGCGTTGTGCTCCATCATGGGCACGTGCTTGAACGCCGCGGCATGGAACACGATCTGCGGCGCGTGAATCTCCATCACCTCGTGAAGGCGGCGCTCGTCCAGAATGTCACCGACCACGAAATCGATATTGGCGGCGGGAAACCTTCTCCGCAGATCTATCTCGGAGAAGTACATGGAGTTTTCGTTCCGGTCGAGGACGATGAGGCGTGCCGGATCGCACTCCGCCACCTGGCGGGCCAGTTCACGCCCGATCGACCCCGCGCCTCCTGTGATAAGGACCTTCTTGCCCGTGAGGCCGGCTCGGATGAGTTCCAGATCCACGCGGACGATTTCCCTCCCGAGCAGATCCTCGAGTTCCACGCTCCGGATCTGCCCCGGGTCGAGCCGCCCCTCGAGCAACTGGCTGAGCGGGGGAACGGTTTTCACGCGCACGCCGGCGGTCCTGCACGATTGGTAGATCCGCTTCACCTGGTCCCCGGTGGCCGACGGGATCGCCAGGATCGCCTCCCTGACCTTCCGTCGCGCGGCGATCCGCGGGATCTCATCCGCCCCGTCCAGGACGGCGACACCGTGGATGCGCCGGCCCCACTTCGAGGCGTCGTCGTCGATGAAACCCACCGGCCGGTACGGTAGCTTGCTGCTCTTTCTCAGCTCGCGCAGGAGGATCTCTCCGGCGTCACCGGCTCCGATGATGAGCACGGGGGCCTTGGAACGCATGTCCTTTCGCTGACTCCTCTCGAGCCGCATACGGGTGGTGAGCCGCGCTCCGCCGACCGCGAACAGGAGCAGCAGCGCCTGGATGACGGTCGTGGACCGGGGCACTCCCCTGTCGAAGCCCAGGAAGATGAAGAGCGCGAGAAGGATGAGGGTCCGCGTCGAGACCGCGGCCAGCAGGACCTTCAGATCGCTGATACTGGCGTACCGCCAGAAGCCCCGGTACATCCCCATCAAATAGAAGATCACCGGCGTCAGGAGAAGATCCAGTAGCAACCATCTCTGAAAATGAACGAATTGGGACGGGAGGATCTGATCGAACCGGAGGTAGTTGGCCGCCAGCGAGGTCAACGCGACCGCCGTGATGTCCACAGCCAGCAGCCGGAACCGTTTCCCGCCGAAGCTCATGTTACTCCCCACTCCGTTGCCCTGATGCCGTGGGTCGGACATGGGCGACACGTGGCCTGGACACGATGCTGTGTCGGCTCCGGGAAGAAGCACGGGAGACACGCCTGCGTCCACATCCTGCGTCCTGCGAACTGCGGCGGTCACTCGATCGCGCGCGTGATGAAAGCCGACCCTCCCATTCCCCCGAGGACAGACGGCTTCCACACGAATCATGGCATGCAGCCACCTTATGCTGGGTCGCCCGATCGTGTCAACATCAAAGATGTCGAAGAGGAAAAACGGTCAGTTGGCCCCGCCGACCACAAACGTCACACCCACGGCCACCGCGAACTCATCCTGGTTCTCGTTGAACGTGTCGTGGTGAAAGTACCGGGCTTCGTACCGGGCCCCGATCACGTCGGTAAAAAAGGTCCTTGCACCCACCGCGAACGTGAGCAGCGCGGAGGCATCGAACGCCTCGGGGACCATCTTGCCCATCGAGTCGGTGAAAGCGTCGATTTTCTGGTTGATGACGCCGATTCCCACGGAAAGATACGGGATCGTGTGGGTCTCGCGGTCGGTGAGGAAATTCCCGGTGATGGCGACCGTCCCACGGAGGAAATCCGCACTCGAATCCCCCTCGTCCGTGTTCGCGAAGTCGATCGCCGCCTCCGCCTCGAGCTTGGCGGAGAAGTTGTATCCGAATCGCAGGCCGACCGTGGCCGAGTTGTCCGCGCTGTCGATGGTCGGGTTGTCGATGGTGTCGTTGTCGATCAGGCCCCCCATCACCCCGAACTCCCAGGACTTGTCCCTGTTCTTGGCCTCGGCAGCGGTGACGAAGGCGAGCATGGCGATTCCGAACAGCAAGAGTGGCACCTTCCTCATTTGTCGTTTTCCTCCTACGGAGTGGCGAAATGTGGCGTCACCATTGCCGGGAAGCTGCCATTATAGTCAGAGGGGTAATGGTGTCAACGTGTTATAGTTGCTCCATGGGTTCTGGGCCTTCCATCAGGTTTTCCCGACGCATCGCCGATCTCGTCCAGTCCGACATCCGCCGGATGACACGCGAATGCGATGCGGTCGATGGAATCAACCTCGGCCAGGGTATCTGCGACCAGCCTACCCCTCAGATCATCAAGACAGCCGCCTCGCAGGCCATGCAGGCCGAGCTCAACACCTATTCCAAGTTCGAGGGGATCGACGAGCTACGTGGCCGCATCGCCGCGAAGATGCGCTCTTATAACAAGATAACCTGCGATCCCGACTCGCAGGTCATCGTCACCGTCGGATCGACGGGCGGGTTCGCCATCGCCTGCCTGGCTCTCCTCGATCCGGGGGATGAAGCCATCCTGTTCACCCCCTTTTATTCGTACCACCTCAACCTCCTCACCCTGTGCGGTGCCAAGGTGAGGTTCGTCAGGATGCACCCTCCGGATTGGGCATTCGACTCACAAGAGCTGCGCGCCGCTTTCACCAACCGAACACGGCTCGTCGTGATCAACACCCCGTCGAATCCGACCGGCAAGGTGTACACGCGCGAG
>JBHHZN010000013.1:0-16061 GCA_046758155.1 Acidobacteriota bacterium
CCGGATCGGGCCGGCGGAAAACGACTCCGCGAGCGATCGCGCCAGTGATTCCTAGTCTACCGCACGCTGCAGCGGGATGAGCAAGGACGAGGGACGGAGCCGGGATTTCCTGTACCGGTCACGTGCAGATCGCGAGACGATCGAAGGGGAGGGCGGCGAACGGCGAGCCATCCCGAGACATGAGCGAAGCGCGGCGAGAGACTCTCCCCGCCACTGGTCGTATCCGGCCGCAGGGCTGACTGTCAAACAGCGGACGCGGTGGGCGGCTCGATCCGGCCTGACCTAGGCCGGGCTCGAGGCCTCTCGCGCAGCCGGAGGGTACGGCCATCCCGGAAGGGTCCTTTCGGGAGGTGGCGCCGCTGGCGCATGTGCGATCGCGCGTGCTAGGATGCAACCCCACGGCAAGGCTGCGTCGCGTGAGCGCAGCGAAGGGCTCGTACAGCGGATGTTGAACGAAACGTGCTGATCTCATCGCGGTCGTCACGAGTCGGCCGTTTTCGGCCGTGCCGCCCCGCGCACGGCCCGCGTACCGGAAATCCAGGATATGGCAACACATTTCGGGCTGTTGCCGGAAAGAGGCCTCGGCGCCTGATTCCCGGGAATTTTCCCGGTTCGGATGGGATTTAGTAGTTTGGATCAACCGGCTCTCCCTATCCAGCCGCATCTCGCAGGGAGGCCCTTTCTAGAAAGGAGTCAGAGCATGACGGAGCGCTACGCGAAGGTTCGCCGTATCCTGACGGTGAGTGCCGTCGCAGCGGGGATGGTCGCCTTCGCTGGTCTCGGCGTCCAGGCCCAGGGGATGAAGGGCAAGATGAAGATGAAGATGCCCGCCCCGGTGACCCTGTCCGGGCAGGTGATCGATCTCACGTGTTCGACCAAGGGACATACCCTGATGCACAACTGGCACAACGCGATGAATGACGACCACATGACGCCGGACGGCAAGAAGGCAAGCTGCGCCACCATGTGTCTGAAGGGCGGCCAGCCGGCGGCTCTGTTCGATACCAAGAAGAGCAAGATCACTGCCGTCTTCGCATGCAACCCGAAAGCCACGCTGTCGAACTACGCCGCCAAGGAAGTCGATGTAATGGGCATCTGGACGGCCAAAGGGGGCGATGGCCTCGCGACGTTCATGCCGCAGAAGATCCGTGCCGCCGGTTCGACGAACTGGGTGAAGGTCGACTGCGCCACGATGCACGGCTAGTCAGGACTGCACCGTACGCATCCGGGTGAGGCCGCCGCCGTGCCGCGGCGGCGGCCTTACCTTTCTCTCCTTCATCCTTTTTACCGTTAAGCATCCATCGTCCCTTGGGAGATCCCGATCGCTTGAGACGAGGGGGCCCTGTCCTGGCAACGATATTCCCACCGTGGACGAACAGGCTCCCGCTGCTGGCGGCGGCCGCGGCGCTGGTCCTCTCGGCGGGCGGCGTCTTCGGTTATCTCTACTTTTTTTCCAACGAGTACACCGACGTGGGCTACATGCCACGCCAGCCGGTGCCGTTCAGCCACAAGAGGCACGTCGGGGAGGCGAAGATCGATTGCCGGTACTGCCATGCCGGCGTGGAGGTTTCCCCCGTGGCGGTGGTCCCGCCGACCCGGACCTGCATGAACTGCCACAGCTTCATCGCGCGCGACAGCGAGAAGCTGGCGGCCATCCGTGAAAGCGCCGAGGCGCTGCGTCCGATGCAGTGGATCCGCGTGCACAGATTGCCGGGTTTCGCCTACTTCGATCACAGCGCCCATCTCCGGGCCGGCGTCGGCTGCGTGAGCTGTCACGGAGACGTTTCCCGGATGGAAGAGATCGTCCAGGTGAAACCGCTCAGCATGGGCTGGTGCATGGACTGCCATCATCATCCGCAGGCCCATCTCCGGCCCCCCGAGCTCATCACGTCGCCGGCGCCGCTGACCTCCGAGCAGCATGCCGTCATGCGAATGGTGGCGAAGAGCCGGCGGATCGAGCCGCCGACCGACTGCACGGGATGCCACCGATGAGACCCTTCAAGGACCATGCTGTGCCGTCGCCGTCCGATTCCGCCGCAGCCGATCGCGCGCGCGACAGCGTCTCCGACGAGTTTCCTGCGCAGGGCGCTCAGCCACCCGACGGGGTGAGCCGCCGGACGATGCTGCGTCTGATGGGGGCCTCCTTCGCCCTGGCCGGACTGGCTTCGTGCCGGAGACCCGTCGAGACGATCGTGCCGTACGTGGATGCCCCCGAGGATCTTCTGCCCGGTATCCCGAAGCTGTACGCGACGACGATGCCCTTCGGCACGAGCGCGTACGGTCTTCTGGTGGAGAGCCACGAAGGACGCCCCGTGAAGGTCGAGGGAAACGCCCTGCACCCTGCCTCACGCGGGGCGGCGAGCGCCTGGATGCAGGCGGCGATTCTCGATCTGTACGATCCGGACCGTTCGCGCCGCATCCTGAGGCGGTCCGACGCCGGACGGCGTGAAGCCACCTGGGATGAATTCCAGGGTTTCTGGAAGCGCCTGCCGCAGGCGGCGGAAGGCTCCGATGGCGCCGGGATGGCGCTCGTCACCGGCGGCTACGCCTCGCCGACCATGGCACGCCTGGTGGGCGAATTCCGGCGGAGGTACCCGCGGGCGAGCCTCGTGATCCACGAGCCTCTCGGCGATGAGAACATTCTGGAAGGGCTGCGACGAGCCACGCGGAGGTCGCTGCGACCGGTGCATCATCTGGACCGCGCGCGAACGATTCTGTCGCTGGATGCCGACTTCCTGATGACCGAGAGCGAGAGCTTGAGCAGCGCGCGCGGATTCGCGGCAACGCGCCCGCCGCGTGGCGTGCCGGACGGCATGAGCCGTCTGTACGTGGTCGAGAGCACCCTCACGGTCACGGGCGTGGCGGCCGATCATCGCCTGGCGGTGCCCAGCGGCCGGATCCCGGGGTTCATCGCCGCCCTGGCGGTCGAGCTGATGCGGCGGGGCCTGGACCTGGGGATGCCGCCCGATAAGTCGCGGCCACCCGGGTGGGATCCCTGGACGAACCGTCTGGGCGTCATCGCCACAGATCTTCTCTCTTCGGGCAACCAGGCGCTCGTGATGGCGGGCCGTGCCCAGCCCACCGCGGTGCATGTCCTGGCGGCTGTGATCAACCAGGCCCTGGGGGCCGTCGGAAACACCGTGACGTGGCACGAGGCGCAGGACATGGGCTGGGGCAAGGCGAGTGACCTCGCCGATCTCGTGAGCCGTATCCGGGGCGGATCCGTTTCCACGCTGGTCATGCTCGGGACGAACCCCGCCTACACGGCCCCCGCCGACCTCGATTTCGCGGGGGCGATCGCTCGTGTGCCTCACACGATTCATCTGGGCACGCACGTCGACGAGACGGCGAGGCTGTCAGCATGGCACATTCCCGAATCGCATTTCCTGGAATCGTGGGCGGACGCCCGCTGCGCGGACGGGTCGCCGAGCATCGCGCAACCTCTCATCCTGCCGCTCTTCGGCGGAAGGAGCCGCCCGGAAGTGCTCGACTTTCTCACGACCGGCAAGAGCCGGAATTCCTTCAGCCTCGTCTCCCGGACCTGGCTGGATGGGGTCCTGGGGGGCACCGATTTCGAGAGGCGCTGGAACCGGGTGGTTCACGACGGCGTGCAGCCGGACAGCGCCCTGCCGGAGGTGAGTGCCCAGACGGATGAAAACGCCGCCTCCGAGGCGTTCGCGGCGGCCGCCGCGGCTGAGCCCGCACGGGGCGAATCGCTCGAGATCGTCTTTCGTCCGTCCTGCGCGGTCTTCGACGGCAGGTTCGCCAACAACGGATGGCTCCAGGAGCTTCCCGACCCGGTGACGAAGATCACCTGGGACAACGCCGCGATCGTGAGCCCCGCGACGGCCCGCAGGCTGGGAGTGTCCAGCGGCGACGTCGTCCGCCTGACCGGCCGCGCCGGACAGGTGGACGCCCCGGTCTGGGTGCTTGCCGGGCAGGCCGATGGCTCCGTCGCGCTGTCGCTGGGCTACGGCAGGAAGCACGCGGGCCGTGTGGGCGACGGCGTGGGCGCCAACGCCTACCTGTTGCGGCGCTCGGCGGCCCCCTACATCGACGATGGCCTGACGATCGAGCGAACGGGGCGGTCGCATCGCCTGGCGCACACGCAGGGGCACTGGACGATGGAGGGGCGCCGCCTGGTGCGCGAGGCCCCTCGTACAGCGTACCTGGCGAACCCGGCCGCCGCCCTGGGAGAAGGATCCGAACCGGAGCCCGAGCCGGTGCCGCTCTGGAAGCAGCGGGACTACAGCACCGGCGTGCAGTGGGGCATGGTCATCGATCTGAACGCCTGCATCGGCTGCAACGCCTGCATCACCGCCTGTCAGAGCGAGAATAACATCCCCATCGTCGGCCGCGAGCAGGTCCTCAACGGCCGGGAGATGCACTGGCTGAGAGTCGATCGCTACCAGACCGGCCGGGACGAGGAGCCCGCCAGCGTGTTTCAGCCGGTCCCGTGCATGCACTGCGAGAACGCTCCGTGCGAGGAGGTCTGCCCGGTCGGCGCCACGATGCACAACAAGGAGGGGATCAACGCCCAGGTCTACAACCGTTGCATCGGCACGCGGTACTGCTCCAACAACTGCCCGTACAAGGTGCGACGCTTCAACTTCCTGAACTACACGCGGGAGCTTCCCGAGCTCGTCAGCATGGCGATGAATCCCGACGTGACCGTCCGGTCCCGCGGCGTGATGGAAAAGTGCACGTACTGCATCCAGAGGATCAACGAAGGTGAGCGCCAGGCCAAACGTGACGACCGGCCCCTGAAAGACGGCGACGTGAGAACCGCCTGCCAGCAAACGTGTCCGGCCGATGCGATCGTCTTCGGCAACATCAACGATCCGGGCAGCCGCGTGACCCGCTTCAAGGGGGAGGACCGCAACTACGTGCTCCTGGAAAGCCTCGGCAACAGGCCGCGCACATCCTACCTGGCGAAGATCCGCAACCCGCATCCCGCGTGGCGGGCCGGATGAGCGGATCGGCCCGGAGGAAGCCGGCGGCGCGCGCGGCGAGGATCCTCGCCGTGTCTGCCGTGGTGGGCGCCGTCGGGTTGGTCCTGCTCGGCTGCGCGCGAGGTTCCACCTCGCGCAAGCCGCCGCTGGAGCTCATTCCCAACATGGACGAGCAGCCGAAGTACAAGCCGCAGTCCTCCAGCGGCTTCTTCTACAACGGCTCCACGATGCAGAAGCCGGTCCCGGGGACGATCGCCCGCGGCGACCTGCGCGAGGACGGAGAGTTCTTCGAGGGAAAGACGGTGTGGGACGAGTGGGTGCGGGAGAACCCTCTGGCGGTGGATGAGCGAGTCGTCGCCCGCGGCAAGGATCGCTACCTGATCTACTGCGCGCCCTGTCACAACGCATCCGGCGACGGCCGGGGCCTGCTGGCCGAGAAGGCGCATGTGCGAACGGCCGACCTGCTCGGCGAGAAGGTCCGGACCATGCCCGATGGACGGATCTACCATGTGATCTCGGACGGTGCGGGCCTGATGCCGGGCTATCGGTACCCGATCCGCGCACGCGACAGGTGGGCGATCGTGGCCTACGTGCGCCGGATGCAGCAGAAAGCGCCGGCGCGGAGCACCGGCCGGTGAGAATGCTCCTCGTTCTCGCGACGGCGCTGATCGGCGTCCTCGTCACCACCGCGGTCGTGCTGTACGGGATCGACAAGGAGACCGCTTACCATTCCCCCTTGCGGGTGCTCGAGACGCCGGAGACGCCGCACGATCAGGCGCTGCTCGACCTGCAGCAGTGGCGCAGGCGCAAGGCTGAGGCGGCCGCGCGACGCGCCGAGTTGCTCGCCCACCTGGACACTCAGAAGATGGTCACGCTGGGGTCGGAGATCTTTCACGGCAAGGGACTCTGCACGAACTGCCACAGCGTCGGGACGGAACCCGGGGGAACGCAGGGACCGAACCTCGCGGGCGTGGGCGAGCGGGCGGCGACGCGGGTGCCGGGACTGAGCGACGTCGATTACCTCACCCAGTCGCTGTACCATCCCAACGCGTTCATCGTCCTGGGCTTCAGCCCGGCGATGCCGGAGATCGACAAGCCGCCTGTCGCGCTGGATGATCTGGAGATCTTGATGGTCATCGCCTACCTGCAGTCGCTGGGGGGCACGCTCACCGTCGGGCCCGATACCGTCCTGTCGCGCAAGATCATCGAGGCTTCCGGTGGCTGATCGGACGGGGGGCGTGATGGCGGCGGAGTCGGTCGGGACACGGCCCGTCCTCGTGCTCGGCCGCGCCCGCCTGGGCGACATCACCAGGGCGGTCGTGCGCCCCATGCAGGACAAGCCGCCGCGCGGCTGGTACATCGTGCTGGGGATCTCCCTCGCGATGCTCCTGGTGTTCGTGATCAGCATCGCCTGGCTGTTCTGGGAGGGCGTCGGTGTCTGGGGGAACAACCACCCCGTGGCGTGGGGCTTCCCGATCGTCAACTTCGTTTTCTGGGTCGGGATCGGTCACGCCGGCACGCTCATCTCGGCCATCCTGTTTCTCTTCAGGCAACGCTGGCGCACCGCCATCAACCGCGCGGCCGAAGCGATGACGATCTTCGCCGTCCTGTGCGCTCTCATGTTTCCGGGTATCCACACGGGCCGGCCGTGGTTCGATTACTGGATGATCCCGATCCCCAACCAGATGGGGGTCTGGCCGCAGTTTCGCTCTCCGTTGATGTGGGATGTCTTCGCCGTATCGATCTACTTCACGGTGTCGCTTCTGTTCTGGTACATCGGGATGATCCCGGACATGGCGACTTTGCGGGATCGGTCGACCTCCACGGTTCGCAGGATCGCCTACGGCATCCTGGCGATGGGATGGAGAGGAGGCCAGCGGCAGTGGTCTCACTACGAAAAGGCCTACCTGCTGCTGGCGGGCCTGGCGACGCCGCTGGTCATCTCGGTTCACTCGGTCGTCTCGTTCGACTTCGCGGTCGCGCAGCTTCCGGGCTGGCACAGCACGATCTTTCCGCCGTACTTCGTGGCCGGGGCGATCTTTTCCGGAATGGCGATGGTGGTGACCCTGATGGTCATCTGCCGGGTGGCGTTCAGGCTGGAAAACCTGATCACGATGCTGCACTTCGACCGGATGGCGAAGCTCATCCTGCTGACCGGCAGCCTCGTTGCCTACTCCTACGGGATCGAGTTCTTCATGGCCTGGTACAGCGGCAACGAGTACGAATCGTTCGTCGTGATCAATCGTACGCTGGGGCCGTACGCCTGGCCGTTCTGGCTGATGATCGCGTGCAACGCCCTGGTGCCACAGGTGTTCTGGTTCCGCCGGGCGAGGTCCAGCATCCCGGTCCTGTTCGCCGTGTCGATCTTCGTGAACGTCGGGATGTGGCTCGAACGGTTCGTGATCATCGTGACCTCCCTGCACCGCGATTTCTTGCCCGCCAACTGGGGGATGTACATGCCGACGTTCTGGGACATATCCACGCTTCTGGGGAGCTTCGGCCTCTTCTTCACGCTGTTCACCCTGTTCGTGCGGTACATGCCGATGGTGAACATGGCGGAGGTCAAGGGAGTGCTGCCGCAGGAGGAGGGCCATTGAGATGGCGAACGGCGTGACTGTATCGCCTCGCCCCTACGGCGTCCTGGCCCAGTTCGACTCGGCCGGCGCCCTCCTGGCCGCCTGCCGGAGCGTGCGCGATGCCGGGTACACCTGCTGGGACGCGCATGCGCCGTTTCCCGTGCACGGGCTGGATGAAGCGATGGGACTGAAGGCCTCGCGGGTTCCCTGGTTCGTCCTGGTCGGAGGCTTCGGCGGCGCGGCCGCCGGGATGCTCTTGCAGTGGTGGGTGAGCACCGTCGCCTCCCCGCTGGTGATCAGCGGGAAGCCGTTTTTCAGCTGGCCGGCCTTCGTGCCCATCACCTTCGAGTGCGGCATCCTGGGAGGAGCGCTCGGTGCGGTGGCCGGGCTGGTGCATTTCTCCAAGCTCCCGCGACTGTACCACGCCCTGTTCTCATCGAGACGGTTCGAGGCCGCCACTGATGACGGCTTCTTCATCAGTGTTGAGGCGCGGGATCCTCTGTATAGCGTCGAGCGGACCGAGGAGTTCTTGCAAGGGCTTCGAGCGGTGCACGTGGAGCGGGTGCTGGAGTGAGCAGGCGATGACGACATCGACGAAACAAGTGGTCGATTCCGCCCAGGTCCTTGTCCCCGACGGGCTCTTGTCGCGCCCGATGGGGTCCGCCCTGGGCGTGGCGGCGATCGGGCTGGGGGTGTCGGCCATCATCGGCATCGGCCAGCCGGCGCAGCTCTGGCGGGCCTACCTCGTCGCGTACCTGTTCCTGCTCTCGCTGGCTCTGGGGGGATTGTTCTTCGTTCTGTTGCACTTCGCTACGAGCGCTGGCTGGAGCGTCGTGGTCCGGCGGATCGCGGAACACGTGATGGGAACGCTGCCGGTCCTGGCGCTCCTTTTCCTGCCGCTGATCTTCGGCCTGCGGGCGCTGTACCCGTGGTCGAACCCCGACATCGTCGCGGGGGATGCCCTCTTGCAGCACAAGCAGCTCTACCTCAACACGGGGTTCTTCTACCTGCGGGCGGCGTTCTATCTGGTGACATGGTCGGTGCTCGCCTGGTGGTTCAGAGCGTGGTCGCTCCGACAGGACGACTCGGGCGAGGAGGCGATCACGCTGAAGCTGCAGAGGGCGAGCGCCCCGGCGCTGGTGGTGTTCGGCCTGACGGTGACCTTCGCCGCCTTCGACTGGATCATGTCGCTCGACCCGCACTGGTCCTCCACGATCTTCGGCGTGTACTTCTTCGCCGGCTGCGTCGTGGCAGGACTGGCGCTGCTACTGATCCTGATCCTGTGGTTGCAGGGGCGTGGCTTGTTGACCGACATGATAACGCTCGAGCATCACCACGACCTGGGCAAGCTCCTTTTCGCCTTCGTGTGTTTCTGGGCCTATATCGGCTTCTCCCAGTTCCTCCTGATCTGGTACGCGAACGAGCCGGAGGAGACCGAGTGGTACGCCCGGCGCTTGCACGGGGGATGGTCCAATCTCACGATAGCCCTTGCCATCGGACATTTCGTCCTGCCGTTTCTCTTCCTGCTGCCTCGCACCCTGAAGAGGAAGCGCCCCTTGCTGCTGGCCGCCCCCTACTGGCTGCTGGTGATGCATTATCTGGACCTGTACTGGCTGGTCGTTCCCAGCCTCACTCGGACCCGGCCGGGCCTGCATCCGCTCGACCTGACGGTCCTGGGCGGCCTGGGCGGGCTGTTCGTGGCCGTGCTGTCGTTCCTGATGCGTCAGCCGGGCCTCGTGCCGCTGCGCGACCCGCGCCTGGAGGAATCGCTGCGTTTCAAGAATCAGTGATCCGTCCGGCGAAAGACGGTCGCCTCGGCGATCCTCCCTACCGGGTCCAGGAGACGTCCCGGATCATCGCCTCGATCAGATCGGTCAGGCCGGTGAGATCCCGCATGTCGATCGTCTCGATGGCGGAGTGTGAGTAGCGGATCGGGATCGATAGCGGCAGCACCCGGGTGCGCTCGTTGCGAAAGACCGAGCCGTCGTTGCCGCCGCTGGTCGCCCCGGCTCCCAGCGCCAGGCCGCGCGACGCGGCGAAATCCAGCAGGTTCCGGACCGCGCCGGCGGGCGCGATGTTGCTGGAGTCCAGGGCACGGATGATCGGTCCCGCGCCCAGGCGCCAGAATCCGATCCTCTTCTTCTCGGTGGGCGCGTCGGATGTCACGAACGAATCGACCGCGACGACCACGTCGGGCTGCCCGCGTGCGGCGAGGGCCCGCGCACCGCGCAGGCCCACCTCCTCACGGACCGACCAGGCGAGGGTCAGCCGGCCGCGGATGTCGGCCAGGCGCAGCCGGCGGGCGGCCGCCAGCAACGCCGTGCATCCGAAGCGATCGTCCATCGAGCGTGCCGCGAAGCGCGTGCCGGCCAGGCGGGTCATGCGCTTCGGGATCGTGATCGGATCCAGCAGGGCGACACCGAGCGCCTCGGTTGCCTCGAGCGATTCGGTGCCCAGGTCGACCAGGACATCATCAACGCCGTAGTCGCCGCTGTTCCCGCCGGCGCCGTTGAGATGAATGGAGGGGACCGCCACGACACCGGGCACGTCACCATGCCGTGTGTGCACATGCACGACGCGTCCCTGGTACTGCCGGTCGTAAAAGCCGCCGATCTTCTGGACCTGAAGCCTGCCGTCGGGGCGGATGTGCGTCACCATGTACCCGGTCTCGTCCATGTGGGCTACGTAGAGAACCCATGGTGCGCCCTCACCGACGGTGACGACCAGGTTGCCCATCGCGTCCACGAGGGCCTCGTCGCGGGCCCAGCGGGGCAGCTCGTCGTGGATAGCCTCGCGCACCGCCTCCTCTCTGCCGGAGACGCCGACGGTCTCGATCAGACGGCCCAGCAGGCGCACCTCCTCGGCGGGGGGGGTGCTGGCAGGGGGGGCGGCGACGGGCGAAAAGGCGAGGAGCGATGCAGCGGCCGCGGCGGCCGCCGCGGGAGACGGACCGAAGCGCATGGAGGGCCTCCTTCAGGATAGGATGATGCGTTGAGGCCGGAATTATATATTGACAGGCAGGTCGCACCGTGATGGAGCATGCGTACACCAGGCGGGATGCCGGCGGCTCGGCCGGGACGGATCCACAGGGGGAAGCCGCGCAGAAACCCGCGCGGAGGGGGCGTCTTCTTCTTATGATGACCACGCGCACCTACCGGGCGAGCGCCTTCCTGCGCGCCGCCGGTCGGCTGCGCGTTCCGGTCGTGGTCGGCTCGGAAAAACCGCAGAGTCTCGCGGCGGCCGTTCCCGCGGCTCACCTGACGCTGCCGTTCGCGCGGCCCGCCGAGGCGGTGCGGCGCATCAGGGAATTCGCAGGCAAGCATCCCGTGGCCGCCGTGCTGGCGGCCGATGACGAAGGGGCTGTTCTGGCGGCGCGGGCGGCGCAGGCGCTGGGCCTTCGCCATGCTGCGGTCGAGGCGGTCCGGGCGGCGCGTGACAAGCATCGCATGCGGGAGGTACTCGCGCGTGCGGGCCTGAGATCTCCGAGGTACCACCGGATCGGACTGGACGAGGACCCGCGGGAGGCCGGCTCGCGGGTGGGGTACCCGCTCGTCGTCAAGCCGCTCTCGCTCGCGGCCAGTCGCGGTGTCATCCGGGCGGACGATCCCGGGCAGCTCGTCGCGGCGTGTCGCCGGGCGGCGGCGATCGTGCGCACGGCGGATGGTGCCCTGGCGGGAGAGGAAGGGGGGCGCTGGCTGCTCCTGGAAGGTTACATCCCCGGGGAGGAGATCGCGCTGGAAGGGGTGCTCGCGAGGGGACGGCTGCAGGTTCTGGCGCTTTTCGACAAGCGGGACCCCCTGAATGGGTCGTTTTTCGAGGAGTCGATCTACGTCACGCCGTCTTGCCAGCCGGCCGAGGTCAGGGAGCAGGTCGTCGGGGTGACGGCCTCGGCGCTGCACGTGCTGGGCTTGAAGGAGGGGGCGGTCCACGCGGAGCTGCGCATCAACGAGGAGGGGCCCTGGATCCTCGAGATCGCGCCGCGTTCCATCGGCGGTCTCTGCTCGCGCACGCTGCGCTTCGAGGGCGGGGCGACGCTCGAGGAGATCCTCATCCGCCACGCGCTCGGCCTTCCGGTGGCTTCTCATGAGCTGTACGGAGGCGCTTCGGGGGTGATGATGATCCCGGTGCCGTACGCCGGCGTTCTTCGCGGTGTGTCCGGCCGGGCGGCCGCGCGGGAGGTGGCCGGGATCGAGGACCTGCTGATCACCGCCGTGGTCGGCGGCCGCCTGGTGCCGCTGCCCGAGGGGTCACGCTACCTGGGGTTCATCTTCGCCCGCGCCGAGAGGCCCGATGAGGTCGAGGCGGCGTTGCGGGAGGCCCATCGACGCCTCGTTTTCGACATCGACCCGATGGACAGTTCCCGGCCGGCGGGGTAGTATTCAGGCATGTCGGATCCTCTCATCAGCGTGAGCGAGGCCGCCAAGGCCAAGATCCTGGAGCTACTCGCCGCCGAGGAGCAGAAGGATCTCGCCTTGCGTGTCGAGATCGCGGGGCGGGGGCCGGGAGGGTTCCAGTACGATCTGCAGTTCGTGGGGCTTTCCGAGAAGGCCGATTCAGACCGGGACCTGGATGCCGGTGGATTCCGGATCTTCGTCGACGGGGAGACCGCCGCCGATATCGCGGGCGCGAGAATCGAGTGGGTCGAGGGGCCGTTGCAGAGCGGTTTCAAGGTCGAGAACCCCAACCCGCTCTGGTCCGATCCGACCGCCGTGGCGGTGCAGGAGGTCATCGAAAAGAAGATCAATCCCGGCATCGCGAGTCACGGCGGGTTCATCACGCTGCTCGATGTGAAGGACGACACCGCCTACATCTCTCTGGGCGGCGGGTGCCAGGGCTGCGGCATGGCCGATGTGACGCTCAAGCAGGGAATTGAGGTCATGATCAAGGAGGCGGTGCCCGCCATCCGCAACATCATCGACACGACCGACCACGCCGGCGGAACCAACCCTTATTACCAGCCCGGCAAGGGGGGCGAACCCCCGTTGTCCTAGATCCTGCTTCCCGGGATCCGGATCTCCACCTTCCGCCTTTCCTGCGAGGAGATCGGTCCGGCGGGCGCTCGGGCGGTCCTTCGCCCCGGCGATGCTCCCGCGGCGACGAGTCCATCCGCTCACGGGACGTTTCTGCGGTCGTGCCGGTCCTCGCCTGAACTCCTCTCTTGTGCTCTCGCCCCCCCCGCCTCGCTCGCGGGGACCCTTGTGCACCGCTTCGATGACGGGGCTTGGCCCCGCCGTTCCCTGGAAGTTGGTGGATAGGTTGGGCTCGCGGCGACGCTCCAGCGCGGTCGCCTGGCATCGCGGGTGGTTTGCTTCCATGGTGGTGCGCAGCCTGTGGGTGGGCGGCGCCCAAGGGCCCCTGGCCGCAGGGGTTGCGGCGCCGCCGGGGTTGCCGAGGGAAAGGATGGTCCCAACCTGCTGGAAAAGGGAGGCTTGGGACGCGGGCACCAACAATCTGCGCACCACCATGGTTTGCTTCGGGCTTGACTCGGTGAGGCCGGGCGCCGCCGCTCTCTCGCCTTCCGGATCCGGGCCTCGCTTCGCATCGGAAGCTGCTGACGATGATTCCCCCCCCTTCCACAAGCTTGCGGGGAACCGATAGAATCATCGTATCCTCCGGCAGCCGGGCGGGCCGTGCCCGGGGCACGGCCTGGCCCCGGGATCATCCTGTCAGGGCCGAGGCCTGGAGAAGGTGTCGCGCAGGAGAAGATGTTGACGTCATCGATGAGCGTGGTTCTGATCTCGTGTTATGACCTGGGCAAACAGCCGTTCGGTGTGGCGTCGCCGGCGGCGTGGCTGAAACGCCGTGGCGCCCGCGTCCGGAGTCTGGACCTGGCGATCGATCCGCTCGATGAAGAGGCGGTGCGTGGCGCGGACCTGGTCGCGTTTCACGTTCCGATGCACACTGCCACGCGGATCGCGGTGCGGCTGGCACCGCGGGTGCGCGCCCTCAATCCCCGCGCGCATCTTTGCTTCTACGGCCTCTACGCCCCTCTGAACGAGCGACTGCTGCGGCGGCTCGGCGCGGACACCATCCTGGGGGGGGAGTTCGAGGCGGGGCTGGAGAGCCTGCTGCGACGCCCGGCTGCGCGCCCGGGGGCATCGAAACAGGCCGGGCCGGTGGTGTCGCTCGCGCGGCAGCGGTTCCTGGTGCCGGATCGCGAGGATCTGCCCGGCCTGAGCCGCTACGCCCGGTTCGTCATGCCCGACGGCGCCCGCCGTGTCGCCGGCTCGACACAGGCCAGCCGGGGATGCCTGCACAGATGCCGGCACTGCCCGATCGTGCCGGTGTACGATGGCGTCCTCCGGATCGTTCAGCGCGATGTCGTGCTCGAGGATATCGGACGGCAGGTCGCCTCCGGCGCCGAACACATCTGCTTCGGCGATCCGGACTTTTTCAACGCCCCGACCCACTCCCTGCGCATCGTGGGGGCCATGCACGCCCGGCATCCCGGCATCAGCTACGACGTCACCATCAAGATCGAGCATCTGCTGCGCCACGCCGACAAGCTCGGCCGGCTGAAGGAAACCGGATGCCTCCTGGTGACCTGCGCGGCCGAATCGATCGACGATCGCGTGCTGTCCCTGTTCGCGAAGGGCCACACCCGGGAGGACTTCATCCGCTGCGTACGTCTTTGCCGTGCCGCCGGCGTGACGCTGAATCCCACCTTCGTTCCGTTCACCCCCTGGCAAACGCTCCGGGGATATCGCCGGCTGCTGGAGCTCATCGAGGACCTGGACCTCGTCGAACAGGTCGCCCCCATCCAGCTCGCCATTCGCCTCCTCTTCCCGGCCGGATCGCCCCTGCTACGGTTGCGGGAAGTGCGCGGGCAGGTGGGTTCTTTCGACGAGAACGCTCTCGTTCACCCCTGGCGCCACCACGATCCCCGACTCGACGGCCTTCAAGAAAGGGTGCAGTCCCTCGTGCTCGCGGCGCAGGCGGCGGGCGAATCCCGCGCCGCCATTTTCGATGAGATCCGGGCTCTCGCGGGCCTGGGTCCGGGCGCTGCACCCCGGCGCGCCCGTGCCGGCATCCCCTACCTGACCGAGCCGTGGTACTGCTGAGCCGAGCCCACCCCGGAGCCGGTGGCTCCTGTGTGAGTGGCGCAGACTTCCTCCTGGGTCAGGACAACGATCGATAGGCACGCGCGTCGATGCCCGGGGGACGGTGCGATGCTCCGCCTGGCGAGAGGGCAGTTCCTGGCGTTTCTTCACGTGGCCGCGGTTGGAGCCGTTCGTTGAGGCCGGGGCCGCGAGAACAGCCCCGATGATTGTTCCGGTTCGGTCTGCCAGACTGCCGGAGACTCCGTTGCCCGCAGGGGATCCCGTGCCCCGGCCGCGCGAAGGGGCAAAAAAATGGAGATTTGCGGGGCCCGAGCGACTCAGGAAAAGGAAGGACATCCAAGTCCCTCCGTCGAGTACGTCCATACGCGCCCCCTCCTGGGCGCGAACGGGACGTACGAGCGGGCTGGGGCGATGGTAGCCGCGGACGATGCCATCGTCCCCGTCCTTTCCCCTCCGCCCGCACACCTGGCGATGCAGCCCCGGCGGCCTCCGGGTCAGCGTGCTCCCGCGGACACCGCGCTCATCGCGGAATCGCGGCAGGCGGATCTGGACATCCAGGGGCAGCTTGCCACCGCCTGCTGCGGGCAGGCTGAAACGCCGGAGGCCATTTGCCGAGGCGGAATCACCCCTCGCGGAAACCGTGGGATCCGGCCCGGCCGGTATCGTATACTGGTAGAAAGCGGAGCATGGACGAGACGAGCTTGGATGCAGGGCCCCATCGAATGACCCGAACCGATCCGCTCGACATTGTCGCATCAACGGCCGATGCGGCCTTCGTGACCGATGAGGAAAACCGCGTCGTGATCTGGAACCCGGCGGCCGAGCGGCTCCTGGGTCGTCCGGCCGCCGGGGTCCTGGGAAAGCCCTGCCACGAGGTCCTCTGCGGCCGGGACATGTTCGGCAACCGCTTCTGCGACGAGAACTGCCCCGTAGTGAACATGACCCGGAAGGGGGAGGGGGTCCGACGCTTCGAGCTGGACCTGCGCAAGTCCTCCGGTGAGGTCTTCACGGTCAGTTGTTCCATCCTGGTCGTGCCCGGCAGCAAGTCCTCCAGGTTCTTCCTGATACACCTCCTGCAGCCGTCGCCCCGCGGTCGCGAGGCCGATGAGCTGATCCACCGTATCCTGGCCGCGGCGCCTCCCGGCGGCACGATCCCGGCGTCCCAGGGCGCCGCCTCACCCCCCCCGCCGCTGAGGACCCTCACGGCGCGCGAGCTCGAGGTGCTGCGATTGATGGCCGACGGCACGAGCACCGAGGCGATCGCCGATTCTCTATTCATCAGCAAGGTCACCGTCCGCAACCACATTCAGAACATCCTCCGGAAGCTCGGCGCGCACAACAAGCTGCAGGCTGTCTCGCGCGCCCTGCAATACCGTCTCATCTGACGGGTTCCCCGCGACGGGGCTGATGCACATGCATCATGAAAATGATGCGCTTGGATGATTTACCTCGGTTTCCTCTCTTGTTACCCT
>JBHHZN010000014.1:0-15851 GCA_046758155.1 Acidobacteriota bacterium
TCGAGGCCCTCGGTCGTCTGCGCCCGGCATTTCGCAAGGACGGCGTGGTGACCGGAGGCAATGCGTCGGGCATCGTCGATGGAGCCGCGGCGGTGATCGTCTGCAGCGGGAAACGAGCCCGAGAACTCGAGCGTCAGCCCATCGGACGGGTGGTCGCCCATGCGGTGGTCGGCGTCGAGCCCCGCATCATGGGCATCGCCCCGGCCCCCGCCATTCGCAAGGTCCTGGACCTGTCCGGGCTGTCCCTCGACGATGTCGATCTCTTCGAGATCAACGAGGCGTTCGCGGCGCAGTATCTGGCCGTCGAGCGCGATCTGGGGCTCGTCCGGGACCGGGTCAACGTCAACGGCGGTGCCATCGCCCTCGGCCACCCCCTCGGCGCCACCGGCACGCGACTGGTGCTGACCCTGCTGCTGGAACTCCGGCGCCGCGGCGCGAGGCGCGGCATCGCGTCGGCCTGCATCGGCGGCGGCCAGGGTATCGCCATCCTGGTGGAAGCCATCAACTGAATGGAGTCCGACCGAACCGTCGGCATCAGAAGAGGAGAGATGCGGCATGTCGATTCAGAAGGTGGGAGTTGCAGGCTGTGGACTCATGGGATCGGGCATCGCCCAGGTCGCCGCACAGAGCGGTTTCTCGACCGTCGTGCGGGAGGTGGACCGGGCGCTGGTGGAGCGCGGTATGGAACGCATCCGATCGTTTTTGACCAGGAGCGTGGAGAAGGAGAAGATCAGCGCCGAGGAACGAGACACCGCGCTCTCGCGCCTGACGGGCACCACCAAGATCGGCGATCTGGCCGATTGCGACATCGTCATCGAGGCGATCATCGAGAATCGTGAGGCCAAGCTGGCCTTCTACAAGGACCTCGATGCGGCGTGTGGGAAGAAGACGATCTTCGCGTCCAACACGTCGTCTCTTTCCATCACCGAGATGGCTGCAACCACGTCTCGCGCGGAGCGGTTCGTCGGACTGCACTTCTTCAATCCCGTGCCCCTCATGCCGCTCGTCGAGGTCGTGCGTACCCTGATGACCGATGCCGGGGTCTACGAGGAGGTCCTCGGATTCGGCGAGTCCCTGGGCAAGCGGACGGTACGAGCCTCGGACAAGACCGGGTTCATCGTCAACCGCCTCCTCGTGCCGTACATCATCGATGCCGTACGCGCACTCGAGGAAGGCGTCGGTTCCATCGAAGACATCGACGCCAGCATGAAGCTCGGGTGCGGTTATCCCATGGGGCCGTTCACACTGCTCGATCTCGTCGGCCTCGACACGACGGCATCCATCGCCGAGGTGTTCTTCAACGAGTTCAAGGAATCGCGCTACGCCACGCCGCCGTTGCTGACGCGCATGGTGGCAGCCGGATTCCATGGGCGCAAGAGCGGACGGGGTTTCTACGACTACTCCGGGGAGAAACCGGTCGCCAATGATTTCCTCTGGAAGCCGGCGGGAGGCCAGTGATGTCGGGCGACAACACCCTCTATGCGATGCAGGACGGCATCGCGACACTGACCATCAATCGTCCCGACAAGCTCAACGCGCTCAATCACGACACCATGGGCGAGATCGCCGCGGCCGTGCAGCGCGTGGCGGCGGACGACACGGTCTGCGCACTCGTGGTGACAGGCAGCGGGGAGAAGGCGTTCGTGGCCGGCGCGGACATCGGGGAGCTGGCCACGCAGACCCCCGTCGGCGGACGGCAGACGTCGCTGGAGGGACAGCAGGTGTTCGACGCGATGGCCGGGCTGGACAAGCCGGTCATCGCCGCCATCAACGGCTTCGCCCTGGGGGGCGGGCTGGAGCTGGCGCTGGCCTGCCACCTGCGTGTCGCCTCCACCAACGCACTCCTCGGTCTTCCCGAGGTGTCGCTGGGCATCATTCCCGGGTACGGCGGCACCCAGCGCCTGGCCCGCCTCATCGGTCCCGGCCGGGCGCTGGAGATGATCCTCACGGCCCGCAAGATCAAGGCCGACGAGGCCGAGCGGCTCGGACTGGTCAACCGGGTGGTGCCCCCGGGAGAGGCGGTGAACGCGGCCACCGCCCTGGCGGGAGAGATTCGCGCCAACGGGCCGCTGGCAGTCGGCTATGCGCTGCAGGCGGTCCGCCGCGGGCTCCAGATGAGCCTGGCCGAGGGCCAGCACCTGGAGGCCACACTGTTCGGATTGCTGTCGGCGTCGGACGACATGCGGGAGGGCCTGAACGCCTTCCTGGAGAAGCGACGCCCGGCATTCACCGGCCGCTAGCCGAGCGATGGGACGTCTGCGCCTGCTGCGGTGGACGCTCCTCGTCGTGCTCAGCGGGTTCGCGGTCTGGGTGATCGCCGACATCTGGCGGACGGCGGGGCCATCCCCACCCCCGCTGGCCCCTCCGCCGGTGCCCGCCGCGCCGGAGGCCTTCCCGGTGGCCGGCCCGGTGGATTCAGCGTCGGAAGGGTTTCGCATCACGCAGGAGAGAGGCGGCGAGATCGTCCTGCAACTGTCAGCGGAAAAGATGCTCGGCATGGAGCAGGGCAGCCGGATCCTGAGTGACATCGTGATCGAGATGCGTCCCGACCCCGGGAAGGACCCCGACCGACTCGTGCGCATCGAGGGCGCCGCCGGGCGCTTCGACGCGGCCGAGCACGAGGTGCGCCTTCAAGGAGAGATCCATCTCGCGCTCGACACCGGCGAGTGGCTCGAGACCGATGGGCTGCGATACCGCCTGGATCAGCGCCTCGCCGCCGCGGCGGGGCCGGTCCGATTCGACTTCTCCGGAACCCGGGGCCAGGCGACCGGGATGGTGGCGAACCTGGCGATCGGACGGATCGACCTGGTCTCCGATGTGATCCTGGCCGCCCCCGATGCCGGGCAGGGGAGCGCCACCATCAGGGCGGAGAGCCTGCGCCGGACACCGGAGAGCATCGCGCTCGACGGGGCCGTCCGGATCGAGGGGCAGTGGGGAGCATTCAGCGGGCGGGATATCGTCTTCGTGACGAGTCCGGATGGACAGACCGTCGGGGAGAGCACGGCGGACGGCACGCTGAGTTCCTCCCTCTCGGACACCGACACGAAGGGGCGGCTCATGGGCGGCGCGTGGCACTTCGAACTGGACGGCGACAGAGCCCTGCGAGCCGTCATCGCTTCTGCCGGCCCGCGCATGAGACTCGAGGACGACCCCGAGGCATCGGTTCATCTCTCGGACATCTTCGCGCCAACCATCCGGATCGAGTTTCCCGACAGGGCTGCCGGCGGGCAGAGCCGGCTGGTTGCGCAGGGCAATGCCCACACTGCCGTGCGGGCGGTCTTCGCCCGCGGACCGGTGGCCGAGGTGACGTCCGCCGACCTCGTCGTCCGGCGGGGCAGCGGCGAGCGGGTGGCGGTGTTCTCGGGGGGCGTGCAGGCCGGTGGGGAACTCCGGCAGGCGTCCGGTCTCGCACTGGACGTGCGGGAGAGCCACGCGGCGGTGCTGACCGGCGCAGGCGCTGAGCCGGCGCGTCTCATCCAGGATGGACAGGTCCTGTCGGCCGATCGCATTCGCTTCGATCCGGATGGGAGCGGGGAGGCCACCGGGCACGTGGAACTGTCCGTACCGCGGCAGGAGGAGGCCGGAGGGTTCGCCGGCACGAGCGAGGCCGCGGTGTTCGCACCCGATGGACGCCGCGTGCGGCTGATGCACGATGTGCGGGTCTGGCAGGACGAGCGGACGCTGTCCGCCGGTTGGATCGAGAACGACCGGGGAGCCGGCACCCTGCGGGCAGGAGATGACGTGCACCTGTCGTTTCGTCCCGGCGATGGGATCGCGGCGCTGCGAGCCACTGAACGGATCCAGGCCCGCTCGGACACGGTGGTCTGGGAGAACTCTCCGCGGCGGGTCACATTCGATGGGAGCGTCCGGTTGACGCAGGAGGGAGCCCGTGTCGAGGCGGACCATATCGTGCTCGCCCAGGCGGAATCCGGGGAACGGACGCTGCTGGCCACCGGGCACGTCGATTTCGAGGACCCTCAGTGGCACGGAGACGGTGACCGGCTGCTGTATCGGATCGACAGTGGCGAGTACGAACTCGAATCCGAGTCGGCCCTGGCCCGTGTCGCGGCGGCCAGCGACACCGGTTTTCTGACCGGAAGGCTGCTACGCTTTGATCGGAGCGGGGGACAGGTCGAGGTCGCGAGCCGGGACGGGGGGAGGGTGACGGTTCGATATGACGGGACGGAGCCAGTGAATCCATGAAGGGCCGACTCAGCACCGACACTCTGGTCAAGTCCTTCAGGAACCGCCGGGTCGTGGACGGCATCTCTGTCCAGATCGATCGAGGTGAGGTGGTCGGACTGCTCGGACCCAACGGCGCGGGAAAGACGACGCTGTTCCTGCTCATTCTCGGGCTGATCCGCCCCGATGCCGGGCGGGTTCTTCTGGACGGGGAGGAGATCAGCCGTCTGCCCATGTACGTGCGCGCGCGCCGCGGCATCGGGTACCTGCCACAGGAATCGTCCGTGTTTCGAAAAATGCGTGTCGCCGACAATCTGCGCGCGGTTCTGCAGATGCGAGGGCAGGCTCCGGACCAGGTGGCGGAGAGAACCGACGCCCTCCTCGATGAGTTCCAGATCGCGCACCTCTCGTCCCATCGCGCTGACACTCTCTCCGGCGGTGAGCGGCGGCGACTCGAGATCGCGCGCGCACTCAGCCTAGAGCCCTCGTTCATTCTTCTCGATGAACCGTTCGCCGGGATCGATCCGAAGAGTCGGGCCGACATCCAGGACATCATCGGCCAGCTCCGAGAGCGGGGAATCGGCGTCCTGATCACCGACCATAACGTCAGGGAAACGTTGCAGATCACCGATCGCGCCTATATCATCAGTGAGGGTGCCATCCTGGAAACCGGAAGCCCCGACGAGTTGACATCGAACCTGAGGGTTCGACGGGTTTATCTGGGCGAGAAGTTCACCCTGCCGTAAGGCGCATCCCGGACACGTTCTTGGCTCTCGAGCAGAGACTTTCCCTCAAACTCTCCCAGCGCCTCGTGATGACACCGGCGCTGCAGCAGGCGATCAAGCTGCTGCAGATGTCGACCATCGAGCTGCGTGCGGAGATCGCGACGGAACTCCAGGAGAATCCCGCCCTGGAGGAGGGTCCGGCGTCACCGGAGAACACCGCGTCCACCGACGTCGAGACCCCTGCCGAGACCGGCGAGACAACAGACTCACCGGACGCCATGAGCGAGGTCGACCTGGAGTACATGCTCCAGAATTACTACGAGAGCGGCCCGGCTCTTCCCCGCGGAACGGTCGAGCAGAGGGAGGAGACGGCCAGCTGGGAGACCAATCTCAGCCGTCCGGAGAACCTCGCCACCCACCTGACCCGCCAGCTCGCGCTGGCCACCTCCGATGAGACCCTCATCGAGATCGGGGATCTGATCATCGGCAATCTCGACGCCGATGGATATCTCCGGGCCGAGACGGAAGAGCTCGTGGCGATGGGGGATCACGCGCCCGAGGACGTGGAGCGCGCGCTGGTCCTCGTCCAGGGTCTTGACCCGCCGGGTGTCGCGGCACGCGACCTGCGGGAGTGCCTCCTCAACCAGCTCTCCCAGCGGGGGATGCTCGACACACCGGCGGCGGTCATCGTCCGGGACCATCTCGACCTCCTGCCTGCCCGCCGCTACGAGGAGATCGCGCAGCGTCTGGAGATCGATCTCGCCGACCTGAAGGCCGAACTCGAGATCCTGCGCACCCTGCAACCGAAACCCGGTGAGAGGTTCAGCACCTCGCAGGCGGTTGCCGTCATCCCTGACGTCTTCGTGATCAAGATGGACGGCGGCTACCAGGTCGTCCTCAACGACGACGGTTTTCCTCGGCTGCGCGTCAGCAAGTACTGCCGGTCCATCATCAGAGCCGGCAGCGCAGCCACTCGAGAAGACAAGGAATTCGTCCGGGGCAAGCTCAATGCGGCCGTGCGCCTGATCAAGAGCATCGAGGAGCGACAGCGTACGATCTACAAGGTGGCATGCAGCATCGTCACACAGCAGCGGAGTTTTCTGGACCGTGGGCTGGACCACATCCGTCCGATGGTCCTGAGGGATGTCGCCGAGGATATCGGCGTGCATGAATCGACCGTCAGCCGTGTCGTGAACAACAAGTACATGCATACGCCCAACGGCGTGTTCGAGATGCGCTTCTTCTTTCACTCGGGTCTGACGAACAACTTCGGCGAGGACATCTCATCGCTCACCATCAAGGAGAAGATCCGCCACCTCGTCGAGCAGGAGGATGCGGGCCGTCCTCTCTCGGATTCGGCCATCGCCCGGCATCTCAAGGAAAACGAGAGGCTGCCCATCGCGCGTCGAACGGTTGCCAAGTACCGTGAGGAGCTGAAGATTCCCGCCTCCACGCTGAGAAAACGGGCTCTCTTCCCCGACTAGCCATGAGAATCCGCATCACGTGCCGTCAGACGACCCTGACGCCGGATCTCCGCGCGTTCGCGGAGGACAGGATTCACAGACTGGAACGCTATGTCGGACCGGACGCGGATGCTCATGTGGTGATCTCCTCGGAACGGCATCTGCATACGGCCGAGATGCTGCTCGTGTTCCGGCAACATCAGTTTGCCGGGACCGCCGTGACGTCGGACGTGCGAACCTCGCTGACGCTCGTGCTCGACCGCATTGACAAGCAATTGCGCCGGCAAAAGCGACGGCGAGCCGCACGCCGGCGACGTCATCCCACCCTCGCCCGGCGACCGTCCTCGCCCGGCGCGTCGGGCCGGCGCCCCACGCCGCGGCCCGTGTCCGCCGGCCCGGCCCGTTTCATGTCCGTCGACGAGGCGATGCTCGATCTTGACAGCTCGGACCGGGACTTCGTGGTGTTTCGCAACAACGCGTCCAGGAGGATGTCCGTCGTGTTTCGCGGTACCGACGGACAGATCGGATTGCTCGAGGCCGACTGACTCGCCCACCCATCGGGCGTGTCGATGTCCTTGACGGCCCGTAACTTGCGCTGGTAAGATCGCCCACCATCGGTGAACATCGCGCCCGCCGCGGGCCCTGCCTTCCGCTGTTCTTCCAGGGGGCTGATTCCGGCTGGCGTTCGCGTCCTCGATGGCGGCGGCGTCGTTGCAGGGCCTCAGGTCCCACCCGGCCTGCCGGAATCCGAAAGACGGCATGGACCCGAGGAGGTGGGACCGATGGATCTGCAACTCAGCGAGGAGCAGCAGCTCATCAAGGCGTCGGTGCGGGAATTCGCGGTGGCCGAGATCGCTCCTCATGCCGCGGAGATCGATCGCACCCGTGAGTTTCCCCGCGACAACTATCGCAAGTGCGCCGCGCTCAATCTGACCGGCATGATGGTGGACGAGGCCTTCGGCGGGGCGGGACTCGACACCATCTCCTATGTCATCGCCGTCGAGGAGCTCTCGCGCGCCTGCGCCTCCACCGGGGTGATCCTTTCCGTGAACAATTCGCTCTATTGCGACCCCATCCAGCGATACGGCACACCTGAGCAGAAGAAACGATGGTTGGCGCCGTTCGCCCGCGGCGAGAAGCTCGGTTGCTACTGCCTCACCGAACCGCACTCCGGCTCGGATGCCTCCTCGCTGAGAACCACGGCGGTGCGCGACGGCGATGGGTGGGTTCTCAACGGGAGCAAGGTGTTCGTCACCAACGGGGTGGCCGCGGACACCGCAGTGGTCTACGCCACGCATGACCGGTCGGCAGGCCATCGGGGTGTCACCGCGTTCCTGGTGGACGCGGACACTCCCGGATACTCCATCGGCAAGCATGAGACCAAGATGGGCATCACCGCATCGGGTTCCGTGGAGATCGTGCTGGCGGATGTCCGGGTCGGTGATGATCACCGTCTCGGAGACGTCGGCGCCGGGTTCAAGGTCGCCCTCTCGACCCTCGACGGCGGACGGATCGGTATTGCCGCCCAGGCCGTTGGCATTGCCCAGTCCGCACTGGACCATGCGCTGGCCTACTCCAAGGAACGAGAGGCCTTCGGGAAGCCGATCAGCCAGTTACAGGCCATCCAGTTCAAGCTGGCGGACATGGCCACCAGGATCGAGGCATCCCGGCAGTTGACCTACCGGGCCGCGGCGGCCAAGGATTCCGGCCGGCGCTACTCGTCGGAGGCGGCCATGGCGAAGCTGTTCGCCTCCGAGGTGTGCGTGGACGCCAGCCGCGAGGCCGTGCAGATCTTCGGTGGGTACGGCTACATCAACGAGTATCCCGTGGAGCGGATCTACCGTGATGCGAAGATCTGCGAGATCTACGAGGGGACATCCGAGATCCAGCGCCTGGTCATCGCGTCGAATCTGTTGAAGGCTTCCTGACGTGGAGTTCACCCTCACCGACGAACAGCGCATGGTCCGTGAAATGGCGGCGGAGTTTGCCGATGGCGCGCTGGCTCCCGGTGCGGCGGAGCGGGATCGTGCGGGACGCTTCCCCGATGACGCGGTGAAGCGCGCCGGCGAACTCGGCCTCTGCGGGATGCTGATCCCGGAAGAGTGGGACGGAGCCGGGCTGGGGCACCTGTCCGCGGCGCTCGTGCTGATGGAGATCGCCCGCGTCTGCCCGTCCACGGCGGTGACCCTGTCCGTGACCAACTCGGTCGCGGCCTACCCGATCTGGCGGTTCGGCACCGACGCCCAGCGGGAGAAGTATCTCAGACCGCTGGCCGCGGGGAAATACATCGGTGGGTTCTGTCTCACCGAGCCCCAGGCCGGGTCCGATGCCTCGAACCAGAAGACCCGCGCGATACGTCGCAAAGACCGGTACATTCTCAACGGCACCAAGGTCTGGGTCACCAACGCCCATGTGGGCAAGGTGTTCGTGGTCATGGCGGTGACCGATCCCCGGAAGAAGCGCGGTGGGGTCTCGGCATTCATCCTGACGCCGGATATGCCCGGCTTCTCCTTCGGACCGAAGGAACAGAAGATGGGCCTGCGTGCCTCGGCCACGGCTTCCGTGATTCTCACCGACTGCGAGGTGCCGGCGGAGAACCTTCTCGGCGAGGAAGGCGATGGCATGCACATTCCCTTTCACTCGCTCGACGGCGGGCGCATCGGCATCGCGGCGCAGTCCGTCGGAATCGCCCGAGGCGCGATGGATCTCGCCTGTGCGTACGCCCGCGAGCGGCACGCCTTCGGCAAGCCCATCGCGAAGCACCAGGCGATCGCGTTTCAGCTCGCCGACATGGACACCGAGATCGACGCCGGAAGACTGCTGACCCTGGCCGCCGCCGCCCGACGCGATGGCAAGCTCCCCGGCGCCGGCCGCGCCGCGTCCGCCGCCAAGCTCTTCGCCTCGGAGATGTGCAACCGGGTGGCCTACCGGGCTGTCCAGATCCACGGAGGATACGGCTTTTCCAGTGACTACGCCGTGGAGCGGTTCTACCGCGACGCCCGGGTGACAACGCTGTACGAGGGCACGTCCGAGGTGCAGCGCATGGTGATCTCCCGGTCCCTGCTGGCAGACGGCAACGACGTGAGGGTGTCATGACGAAGGCAGCGGAGAAGCAGAAACGGCGGCAGGAAAGAAATGTCCGGTTCAGCACGGTGTCGGACATGCCGATCAAGGCTCTCTACACGCCGGCAGACGGGGCGGACATCGACGCGGACGCCGACATCGGGCTTCCCGGCGAATTTCCGTACACGCGTGGCGTTCACGAGACCATGTATCGCGGTCGTCTCTGGTCGATGCGCCAGTTTGCCGGGTTCGGGACGGCGACGGACACGAACGCACGGTACAAGTATCTCCTGGCCAACGGTACCGACGGTCTGTCGGTGGCCTTCGATCTTCCCACTCTCATGGGCATCGATTCGGATCACCCCATGGCGGAGGGCGAGGTCGGCAAGGAAGGCGTGGCCATCGACACGCTGGCCGACATGGAGGCCCTTTTTGACGGCATCCCGCTCGACTCCGTGTCAACATCGATGACCATCAATGCTCCGGCGATCGTGATCTTCGCCATGTACATGGCCGTCGCCCGGAAGCAGGGCGTCCCCCTGGAGAAGCTGAGGGGAACGCTCCAGAATGACATCTTCAAGGAATACATCGCACAGAAGGAATGGATCTTTCCGCCCCGACCCCACGTGCGCCTGATCACCGACCTGATGGGCTTCTGTGTGGATCACGTTCCCCAGTGGAACACCATCTCGATCTCCGGGTATCACATCCGGGAGGCGGGCTCGACCGCCGTGCAGGAACTGGCGTTCACCCTGGCCGACGGCATTGGCTATGTCCAGGCCGGGATCGATGCCGGACTGAACGTCGACGATTTCGCGCCCCGGCTGTCGTTCTTCTTCAATTCTCACAATGACCTCTTCGAGGAGGTGGCCAAGCTGCGCGCCGCCAGGCGCATCTGGGCCCGTCTGATGCGGGATCGATTTCACGCGCACGATCCCCGCTCCTGGAAGCTGAGAACCCACGTCCAGACCGCGGGTTGCTCTCTCACCGCCCAGCAGCTGCTCATCAATGTGGCGCGGGTCACGGTGCAGGCCCTGGCCGGTGTTCTTGGCGGCGCCCAGTCGCTGCACACGAACTCCCTCGACGAGACCCTCTGTCTGCCCACCGAGAACGCCGTCCGGGTCGCCCTGAGGACCCAGCAGATCCTGGCGGAGGAATCCGGTGTCGCCAACACCATCGACCCTCTGGGCGGATCATACTTCGTCGAGGCCTTGACGAGCAAGGTCGAGGAGGAGGCCCTGGACTACATCCGCCGGATCGACGAGATGGGCGGCATCATCAACGCCATCGACCGGGGCTTCCCCCAGAAGGAGATCGCCGAGGCCTCGTTCCACTACCAGCAGCAGATCGATTCCGGTGAGAAGACCGTGGTCGGCGTGAACAAGTACGTGAGCGAGACCGGCGCGCCGGTGGAACTGTTGAGCATCGATGAACAGGTCGAGATCGACCAGAAAGAGCAGCTCGCGCACCGCCGGAGTGAGCGCGACAGCGCGGAGGTGAACCGCGCACTCGACAACCTGACCGAGGCGGCCGCCGGCAGCGAGAATCTCATGCCCTTGATCCTGACGGCCGTGTCCGCCTATGCCTCGGTCGGGGAGATCTGTGCGGCCATGAAGAAGGTGTTCGGTGGATACCAGGAGACCTCGGTCCTGTGACCCGGAGCAGACGATGAACCACGCACGCAAGCTTCGCCTGCTGGTCGGCAAGGTCGGCCTGGACGGGCATGACCGGGGCGCGAAGGTCATCGCCCGCGCCCTGCGCGAGGCCGGCCACGAGGTGATCTACACAGGGCTCCACCAGACGGCCGAGATGGTCGCCACCACCGCCATCCAGGAGGACGTCGATGCGGTGTGCCTCTCGATTCTGTCGGGCGCCCACATGACTCTCCTGCCGAAGGTGATTCACATTCTGAAGGAGAAGGGGAGTGATGACATCGCCGTCATCGGCGGGGGCATCATCCCCGAGGACGACATCACCGGGCTGAAGGCCGCGGGAGTGCTCGAGGTGTTCACGCCCGGCGCGAGACTGCCGGATATCGTCAGGTACATCGAGGAGAACGTCCATCCGCGCGCGAACGATTGACCGGTCCGCGACGATGAACGTCGCGGCCGGCGTGAAGAGCATGAGAGATTCACTCATCATCCTGGTCATCGATGACAGCATCGGCGTGCAGACCGCGGTGCGCGAGGCTCTGGCCGGGGAACGAGGTGTGGAGATCGTCTGCCGGGGAGATGCCGCCGGGGCGGCGGCCTGGCTTCGGTCCGGCCGGCCCACGGCGGTTCTCTGCGACGTGCTGCTGCCCGATGCGCCCGGCTACGACGTCTGCCGCCGCATCATCGAGGATCCCCGCACCGCGACCACGCCGGTGTTTCTGCTCAGCAGCCCGTTTGAGCCGTTCGATGAGGACGCGGCGGCTCGCTGCGGGGCGCAAGGAGTGATCGGCAAGCCGTTCACCGCCGCCGACCTTCGCAAGCGCCTGACGCCGGTTCTGACCGCCGGTTCCGCGGCAACGGCGACTCTCGTCGACGTGGCGCCTGCGGACGTGGCCGACGAGGTCGACATGGCCGATGTCATCCCGTCGGATGCCCCCTCTCCGTCCGATCTGGTGGACCGCTTGGCTCCCGTCCTCGCCGAGCAGCTTCTCGAACCGGTGATCCTCCGATTGCTCACAGCATGGCAGGATGGCACGATTCCCGCGGGACTCGATCGCAAGATCGGCGAAGCGGCGGAGCGTCTCGTTCGCCAGCGCATCCAGGAACTCGAGGCAGGAGGTCCCGGTGAGTCCATCTCGATCGAAGACGCCGACTGAGCCGACCGGGACGGCCCGCATCTCTGCCGCCGATGCTCGGTGTGCCTCGGCCGCGCTGGCGGAGGATGTCGGTGCGGGAGACCTGACGACCGCTATCGTCATCGAACCGGATGTTCTCGGTCGGGCCCGTGTCGAGACGCGACAGGACATCGTGCTCGCCGGAACCGGGGTCGCGCGCGCCACATTCCAGGCGGTCGACCCTCGCGTGAGCTGCGAGATCCTCGCGGCAGACGGGGCCCACCTGTCGTCCGGTTCTTCCATTCTTCGCGTCACCGGGCCGTGCCGCGCCATTCTCACGGCAGAACGGACGGCCCTGAACTTCCTGCAGCGTCTCAGCGGCATCGCGACACTCGCGTCCCGCGCGGCGGCCTGCGTGGCGGGCACCGGCGTCACCCTGCTCGATACCCGCAAGACGACGCCCGGCCTGCGCCGGCTGGAGAAGGCCGCGGTCCGTGCCGGTGGCGTGTGCAATCATCGCAACGGCCTCGACGATGCCGTGCTGATCAAGGACAATCACCTCGCGTGCTGTGAATCGGCAGCAAGCGCCGTGGTGAAGGCGCGGATGAAGGCTCCCGGGGGAATACCCATCGAGGTGGAGATCGACTCTCTCGACGACCTCGAGGCGGTCATCGGGGCCGGAGCGGACATCGTTCTTCTGGACAACTTCACTCCCGCCGCGCTCCGCCTGGCGGTCCAGGCGACACGGGGCCGGGTGCTGCTGGAGGCGTCCGGAGGGATCACTCTCGAGCGGCTGGCGGAATATGCCTCCACGGGAGTGGACCGGATCTCGCTGGGGTTCCTGACCCATTCCGCGCCCGCCGTCGATCTGTCCCTCGTGCTGGCCGCCTCGAAGATCGACCATGCCAGGTAGGACACGCGAGGCCGCGGGCCCCCTGACGCCCGGCCGGGTCCGTCAGGGGCTGTCCACCCGTGTGATGGGACGGGAGGTGGTCTGCTTCGACACCATCGATTCGACCAACAAGGTGCTGCGCCAGGCGGCCGCCCGGGGAGCGGTGGAGGGCACCGTGGTCATCGCCAACGAGCAGACCGGCGGCCGCGGCCGGCTGAATCGCACCTGGGTCTCGCCCCCGGGGGTGGGGATCTACCTGTCGATCCTTCTCCGTCCCCCGGGCCCTCCCGGACCGGTGCACCTGTTCACGTTCCTGCCGGCGGTGGCCACGGCCCGGGCCCTTCGCCATGTCTCGGGCCTTCCGGTGTTCATCCAGTGGCCCAACGACGTGATGCTGCGCGGGCGCAAGATTGCCGGGATTCTCTCCGAGCTGCGAGGCGCCGAGAACCGCTCCCGCGAGGTCATCATCGGCATCGGCATCAATGTCAACCACACGGCGGCTGACTTTCCGGTCGGTATCCGCGACAGTGCAACCTCTCTTGCCCTGTCGTCCGGTCGAAGGTTTTCACGGACCGCGGTGGTGCAGTGTCTCCTGCGGGAGATGGACCAGGGTTACGCGCTTCTTCACTCGCCGGACCCGTCGCCCATCGTCGAGGAATGGCGCCGGCTCTGCCCCTCCCATTACGGCAAGCCGGTGGTGGTGGGCGGGAGAGCCGCCGGCGTGATCCGCGGAACCACCCGGGGGATCGACACCAATGGCGCGCTGCTGGTCGAGCGCGCCAACGGGGGACTGGAGCGTGTCTCGTTCGGCGAGGTGCGCCGTGTCCGCGGAGGCTGATGTGCTCCTTGCCGTCGACGTGGGTAACACGCACACGACTCTCGGTCTGTTCGGCGACGACAGTCGACTGGATGGTACCTGGCGGATCAGCACGGACCGGGAGCGCACGGCGGACGAATACGGTGTGGCGTTCTCGTCGCTGCTGCAGACCGGTGGACATGCTCGCGCGGCGGTGAGCGCGCTCGCCATCGCGTGCGTCGTGCCCCCGGCCGTGCCCCCGCTGCGCGAGATGTCCCGGCGCTACTTCGGCGCGGACGCACTGCTCGTCGAACCGGGGGTGCGAACCGGCATCGCCATCCGCACCGACACGCCACGCGAGGTCGGCGCAGACCGGATCGCCAACGCCGTCGCCGCCCACGAACGTTACGGCTCGCCCGTGGTCGTGGTCGATCTGGGCACGGCGATCACCCTGGACGCCATCAGCGAAGCGGGAGACTACCTGGGTGGGATCATCGCACCGGGCATGGCCATCGCCGCCGAGGCGCTCTTCGCGCGGGCCGCGAAGCTGCCGCGGGTCGAATTGCGGGCGCCCGAACAGGTCATCGGCAAGAACACCGTGGCGTCCATCCGATCGGGCCTCGTGTATGGCTTCGCATCGCTCATCGATGGTCTGGTGGAGCGGGTCGTGCGTGAACTCGCACCTCCGGAAGGCCGGGGGGTCCGGGTGATCTCGACCGGAGGCCATTCCGCTCTCCTCGCGGACGAGGTCAAACGGATCGAATCGTCCGAACCGGACCTCACATTGCATGGTATCCACTGCATCTGGACCCGCAATCGCGCCGGCGGCGCGCGTTGATGACACCGCAGGCCTGCACTATCATCTCGGCGTGAACATCCTCGTCGTCTGCTCCGGCAACATCTGTCGATCTCCCATGGCGGCCGCGTATCTCACCTCGGTTCTGGCCGCCAACGGCCGGTGCCGCCATCGGGTCGAATCGGGGGGGACCCTCGGCATCACGGGGAATCCTGCGGCCGAGGCGGCCATCGCGGTTCTCGACCAGGCCTGTTCCGTGGACCTGCGGCCTCATCGCTCCCGTGGACTGTCCCGGGAAGCCGTGGAAGACGCTGACACCATCCTGGTGATGGAATCCTCGCATCGGAGATACATTCGCACCCTGTACCCGCCGCACCACACCAAGGTCCGGCTCCTGTCCGAGTTCGCCCCGCGGGCCAGCGGCGTTCCTCGAGGGACCGACATCTTCGATCCCATCGGCATGGACCCGGAGGCCTTCGGCCGCTGTTTCCAGATCATGCGTGCGTGTCTTGACGGATTCATCGCCACCCTCGACTGAGGCCCGGGGCGGGACCACCGACCGGCCCTCCCGGGATGCTTACTTCCGGTCGATCGAGAAGAGGTTCCTTCGCCTCCGGGGCGAGCCCCTTCTCCTTTCTCCCGCCGACTGGCATCTGGCGGAGGCCTGGTGGCGGGAGCAGATCCCGCTCCCGGTGGTCCTCCGGGCCCTCGACACCGTCTTTGCGCGCGCGGCGGCTCGTGGCCGTCCGTCGGTTCACTCCCTGGCTTATTGCCGGCACGCGGTGGATGCCGAGTTCAACCGTCACCGGGAGCTGAGCATCGGTGGCCATGGGAGTTCCCCCGAGGCCGCTCCCGGGACGGCGAACGCCGCCGAGCACCTGCAGAAGAAGCTCCATCGGCTCGACGCGCTCCGCCGCGCAAGCGACGGGGACATCCGCGAGGTCCTCACCAGGGCGATGGCGGACCTCCAGGACGCTCTGGGAGAGTTGAGCACCGGCAGCCGGACTCCCTCGCAGGTGGAAGAATCCCTGCTCGACATCGAGGCACGCGTGATCGACGCACTCCTGGACGGCCTGGACCCCGATGAACGTCACGCGCTGGACGAGACCTGCGACAGACGGCTGGCCCGCTACGGCAAGGACATGACCCCGGCGGTCAGAGCGCTGA
>JBHHZN010000015.1:0-15604 GCA_046758155.1 Acidobacteriota bacterium
CGAAGGGCTCGCGTCCATCTGGCGACTCGTGAGCGAGACGAACCGGTACATCGTGCGGTGGGAGCCCTGGAACCTCGCCAAGGACCCGAAGCAACGTCCCCGGCTCGACACGGTGCTGTACAACGCCGCCGAGGCCATCCGGATCACGGCGGTCGCGCTTTCTCCCGTGATGCCTTTCTCGGCGCGGGAGCTGGAATCCCGGCTGGGATGTCCCGAGCCGGCCGGCGCCGGACGCGCCGAGGACCTCGCCTGGGGACGCCTCGCAGCGGGGCAGGTGACCCGCCGCGGCGATGCCCTGTTCCCCCGCATCGACAAGAAGGCTTTCTTTTCAACGACGGACAAGAAGGAGACGACGATGAGCCCGGACCAGGACGCGCCCGCCGGAGAAGGCGGATCCCCCAACACCATCACGATCGATGATTTCATGAAAGTCGAGCTGCGCGTGGGCCGGATCCTCGAGGCCGAAAAGCTTGCGGGGGCCGACAAGCTCCTCAAGCTCCTCGTCGATATCGGAACCGAGAAGAAAACCCTCCTGGCGGGCATCGCCTTGCATTACGAGCCCGGATCGCTGGTGGGCAAGTCGGTCATCGTCGTCGCGAATCTCGCGCCCCGCACGATGCGCGGCGTCGAATCCCAGGGGATGATCCTCGCGGCCGATGATGCCGGCAGGCCCGTCATCGCTACATTCGAGTCGGACGTGGCGCCGGGTGCCGTTGTCCGTTGACCATCGCGTCATGACGGAATTCGTCGACGCCCATGCTCATCTCGCGATGCCGGCCTACGGGCAGGACCTCGAGGAAGTGCTCGAGCGGGCGGCCAGCGCGGGGGTCGGGGGGATCATGACCTGCGCCACCTCGTTGGAGGACGCTGCGACGACACTCCGGATCGCGCGCGCGCACGCCGAACGAGGTCTGCTCGCCTCGGTCGGGTTCCACCCGCACGAGGCGGATCGCTGGACCGACGCCAGCGAGTTTGCCTTGCGCGATCTGATCGATCGGAATCCCGAGATCGCCGCCATCGGCGAGGTCGGACTGGATTTCCACTATGACTTCTCCCCGGCCGCCACACAGCGCGCCGTTCTGCGCAGGCAGATCCGCCTCGCGCGCGCGGTCGGCCTCCCCCTGATCATCCATTGCCGCGACGCCCGCGACGACCTGCGCCGGATCTTGATCGAGGAGAAGGCTTCCGACATCGGCGGCATGCTGCACTGCTTCACCGAGGACGTCGATTTCGCTCGTTTGTGCCTCGACCAGGGGCTCTATGTCTCGATCTCCGGAATCGTGACGTTCAGGAAGGCCGAGGCGTTGCGCGAGGCCGTCGCAGCGATCCCCCTGGAACGGCTTCTGGTCGAGACCGATTCCCCCTACCTGGCACCGGTTCCGCACAGGGGACGGCGCAACGAACCGTGCTTCGTCACCGCGGTCGCGCGTTTCATCGCCGACCTCAAGCGGGTCCCGATCGAACGGATCGCCGAGGCGACGACCGGGAACTACAAGCGACTCTTTCAGCGCCGGGCGCGGAGCCGACCCTCGGAGGGGCCGGGGGTGATGAACGATAGTTAACCGGCATCGGGATGTCGTGATCCGATGCGAGCGAAGAGGAGGGTGCATGCGCCGGAATCCTTTCCCCCGCGCCACAGGGGCGCTTCTGTGGAAGCCGATGACGAGAACCGGTCTCTTGGGGATCGTCCTCCTCACGACCGTCTCGATCATGTCCCTGCCGGCGGCGGATCAAAAAAAACCTGGCGAGCCGCAGCAGGCTGCCTCCGCGGATGAAAACCGCCAGGTTTCTCCCGATTCTCCGCGCGCCTGCCTGCGCAGATACCTCGATCTGTGCCGCGAAGGCCGTTACGAGGAGGCCGCCGGTTACCTGGACATACCCGAGGGGTCGCGATCGGAGGGCCCACGGCTCGCGCGGCGGTTGAAGATCATCCTGGATCATGCCACCTGGCTCGATCTGGACCTCGTCTCTCCGCTGGCCGAAGGCAACACGCGAGACGGGCTGCCGCGGGGAACCGAGAAGATCGGCAGCATCGAGACGACCGGAGGGGGGTCGGCCCCCGTGCTGCTGGTCCGCCGCGACGCGCACGCCGCAGGCCGCTGGATCCTCTCTCGCGGCACGGTGAACAGCATCGACGATTGGTTCGGGCAGATCGAGAGCGGGTGGCTGCTGGAGCACCTGCCCAGGCCGCTTCTTCGCCCGGGGCCATGGAACCTCCTGTGGTGGCAGTGTCTGGCCCTGCCTCTCCTCGCCCTGGTGGCATGGGGGCTCGGCTGGGGGCTGAGCTCGCTGAGCCAGAAGCTGTTCGGCCGGGTCGCCGCCCGCACGAAGACCGAGTGGGATGACGTCCTTCTCGCGAGAATCGGCGGGCCCTTGACGATGGCGTGGACCATCATCGTGCTGCGGATCGCGATCCCGTGGCTCGATCTGTCTCCCCCCCCGGAGAGGTTCATTCAGCAGACGTTGAGGACGTTCTTCTTCGTCGCCTTCTTCTGGGCCGCTCTGCGCACCGTGGATATCGCCAGTCGGATGGTCAGCCGGGTGCCCTGGGTGAGGGACCGCGCGGTGGCGAAATCCCTCCTTCCGATCGCCACGCGCGTGACGAAGATCCTCCTGGCGGCGATGGCCGCCATCGCGGTGATCTCCGATCTCGGCTACCCGGTGGCGAGTCTCATCGCGGGGATGGGTCTCGGCGGCTTCGCCTTCGCGCTGGCCGCGCAGAAGACGCTCGAAAACCTGTTCGGATCGGTTTCTATCGGAGTGGACGCTCCCCTGCGGGAGGGTGATTTCGTCCGCATCGAGGATTTCGTCGGCACGGTCGAGACGATCGGCCTGCGGTCGACGAGGATCCGGACGCTGGACAGAACTCTCATCACCCTGCCCAACGGGCGGCTCGCCGACATGCGGATCGAGACCTTCGCGGCGCGCGATCGCATCCGCCTGAGCTGCACCCTCGGCGTGACGTACGACACAACAGCGGCACAGATGCGGGAGATCCTCGATGGTGTGGAGAAGACTCTGCGCGAACACCCCAAGATCTGGCCCGACGCGGTCATCGTCCGCTTTGCTTCGTTCGGCGACTCGTCGCTGAACATCGACGTGATGGCCTGGTTCATGACCACGGACTACGGGGAGTTTCTGTCGTGCCGGCAAGAGGTCCTGTTGGGGTTCATGGACGTGGTCGAGAAGGCCGGGTCGTCCTTCGCCTTCCCGACGCGGACGGTGCACCTCATCCGCCAGGACGCTTGATGGTCTCTCTGTGCCGAGGCGCGCAGGACTCGAGGGCGGCGGATCGCTTAAGACCAGCGATCTCCTCGCGCTTGCTCACGATCTCCTCGAGAAGGGCGCGAAGCTGGTCGGGACCGAGCAGCCGCGAACGGGCGAACGTCTCGCCCGGCCCGATCTTGATGGTCCAGGCGTCGGCCGGGACCGCGCGGAACAGATCCTCATCGGTCCGGTCATCTCCCGCCACGAGGATGAAATCCGCTTCCGGCAGGCGCTGGGCGAGGGTCCTGTAGGCCGCCCCCTTGTTGATCCCCTGGCTGCGCACCTCGACGATGCACCAGCCGTGCAGCACCCGCAGCTCGCGATTGGCGAAATACTCGGTCAGATGGTGCGCAAGCTCTCGCGCCTGGCGTAAACCCAGAGCTGGCTCCGCGGCACGGTAGTGCCACGTCAACCCGGCCTGCTTGCGCTCGATGAAGGAGCCGGGCGTCCGGGCCACGTAGCTCTTCATCGCCTCCTCGACCAGGGGCAACCACGATCGATCAATGCCGGGCGCCAGCTCCTCCCACTCCTTCCGGCCGCTGAAGCGCAGATGGAACCCGTGCTCGGCCACCAGGTGGAGCGGAAGATGCCCGAACCATCGTTCCAGGGTGTCGCGATCGCGCCCACTGATCAAGACGGCCTCGACGTCGGTGCGCCTCGAGAGGCGCCCGAGCAGATCCAGCAGCGGAGGGGCGGGCTGCGCGGCGCTGGGGTCGGCTTCGAACTCCCGCAGGGTTCCATCGTACGAAAGCACCACCATCGGACTCCTGGACACCGCGAATGACCGCAGGAGCCGATCCCGCCAGCTCCCTTCCGTCGCCTCCGAGGCGCAGGTTGCGACCAGGCGGCCGCATTCCTCGAGCTTCTCCAGGAAGCTGGCGGCCCAGCGCCCGGCATCGTACCCGGATACCCGCTTCCGCAAGGCCGACATCCTGCGTGAAACCTCCTCCCGGCCCATGCGCAGGGCGCGATCCATCGCATGGACGCAACCGTCCAGGTCCCAGGGGTTCACCAGGAGGGCCTCGCCCAGCTCGGAGGCCGCCCCCGCGAACTGGCTGAGCACGAGAACCCCCGAATCATCCTGGCGCGACGCGATGAACTCCTTCGCCACCAGATTCATCCCATCGCGCAGGGGCGTCACCACGGCCACATCGGCCAGCCGGTACAGTGCCGCCAGCTCCTCGGGGGGGACCGAACGATGCATGTAATGGACGGGAACTCTTCCGAGTTCTCCGTACTCTCCGTTGATTTCCCCCACCAGTTGCTCGACCTGCTCCTTGAGCTGGCGATACTTGGTGATCCCCCCGCGAGTCGGCACGGCCAGTTGCAGGAAAAGCGCCTCGCGCCGCCATTCGGGCTTGGCGGCCAGCAACCGCCGGTACGCCGAGAGCCGAAGCGGAAGCCCTTTGCTGTAGTCGAGCCGATCGATGCCCAGCACGACCTTGCGCCCCCCCACACGGCGCTTCCATCCCGCCAGCCGGCGCTCCGCATCGGGCGAGGCCGCCTGCTTTTTCAGCTCATCCGCCTGGACGCCCAGCGGGAACACGCGGACGTAGCAACGCCTGCCCTCCCACTCGAGGGCGTCACCGTGAAGATCCAGGCCCAGGAAACGGCGGTAGGCCTTGGTCAGATACCGTGCGTAGCCATACGTGTGAAGCCCGATGAGGTCGGCCCCCAGAAGCCCCTCGAGAATCTCCTGGCCCTTGGGAAGGACTCCGAAGACCTCGGAGACGGGAAACGGGATATGCAGGAAGAACCCGATACGGGCGCCGGGTATGCGCCGGCGCAGCATCGCCGGAAGAAGCAACAGGTGATAGTCATGAACCCATATCCGGTCGCCCGGCCTGGCGTGTGCGGCGATGGCATCGGCGAAGCGCTCGTTGACGCTGTGATACGCCTCGAAATCTTTCGGATCGAACTGAACCGATTCGAGGAAGTAGTGAAACAGCGGCCAGAGCACGCCGTTGGAGAATCCCTCGTAATGCCGGCGCGCGCGTTCTCTCGGCAGAGAGACCAGCATCAATCTGTTGCGTTGCAGGAGGGACTTCTGTTTTCGATCCAGATCCATCCCCATGTACCCGAACCACAATCCACGAGCCGTCTCGTGAATCGGCGCGAGTCCCGCAACGAGCCCTCCCGCGCTTCGCGCCAGGACCAACTTGTTTCCCTGGCGGCGGAGCGTGAAAGGCAGACGATGGGAGACGAGGATCAATCGGCTCATGAGCTTGTTTCCCGGACGCGCACCACAGACACCTCCCGGCCAACGCCAGCCACCCGGGAAGCTGTGAAGATGATTTTCATTATACCCCACATTCCCCCCCTCCCCCGCTCGCCGTGGGACTTCCTTGACGTGGGATGAGGCGGTGAATAGCATCCCCGTTCGCGACTTCTCCGATGATGACCAAACCGTCCATCCGATTCGATTGGGCCACAAGGCCTTTCGGGGTATTGCTCGACCCGAAACTGCGCTTGCGCGGGCGCTGGATCCTGCTCAGCACCTTGATCGGCACGGTTTCCGGGCTGGGGGCCATACTCGTCGATCTGGCCTTCCGCCTGGCGCGACGGGGGATGCTGGAGGGTATCGGGGGATTCCTGCCCCCCGGGCCCGGCGCCGAGGGTGGAGAATACCTTCCCCAGACTCCGTGGCTGCTGCCGGTCTCGCTCGTCGTGGGCGGCCTGGTCTCGGGCGCCCTGGTCTTCGGCCTCGCGCCGGAGGCGGAAGGACATGGGACCGACGCCGTCATCAAGGCATTCCATCACCTGCGCGGCATGATCCGCAGGCGCGTGCCCGCCGTGAAGGCCATCGCCTCCGCCATCACCATCGGGTCCGGAGGCTCGGGCGGTCGTGAAGGCCCCATCGCGCAGATCGGAGCCGGTTTCGGTTCGTTTCTCGCCGACGTGATGAAGCTGGGCAACCGGGATCGACGGACCATGATGATGGCGGGCGTCGCCGGCGGGATCGGGAGCATCTTCCGCGCGCCGCTGGGAGCGGCACTGTTCTCGGCCGAGGTGCTTTACAGCGAGCCGGAATTCGAGTTCGAGTCGCTTCTGCCCGGGTTGATCGCCTCGATCACCGGGTATTCAATCTACTCGTCCTATGCGGGGTGGGGGTTCCTCTTTCATGTCCCCCCCTTCTCCTTTCACCAACCGCGCCAATTGATCGTCTACGCCGCCCTCGGGATCGTCTGCGCCGTGGTGGGGACGATCTATCCGCTCGTGTTCTACGGCGTGCGCGACCGGATCTTCCATCCTCTGCCGATTCCGAGGTGGACCAAGCCGGCCGTGGGAGGTCTGGCTCTCGGACTCATCGCGGTGGTCTTCCCCGAAGCGCTGGGAATGGGCTATGGCTACATCCAGGAAGCCATCGCCGGGCGGTTCACCATCGGGTTCCTGCTCCTGTTCGCCGCCGTCAAGATCCTGGCGACGTCCCTGACGATCTCCAGCGGGGGAAGCGGAGGTGTCTTCGGCCCTTCGCTCGTGATCGGAGGATCACTGGGCGCCGCGTTCGGTCAGGCGGCGATCCACTTGCTGCCGAGCCTTTCACCGGACCCGGTTGCCTGCATCATGGTCGGCATGGGAGGTTTCTTCGCGGGGGTCGCCAAGGTACCGTTCGCGTCGGTCATCATGGTCATGGAAATGACCGGCTCCTATGGGTTGCTCGTCCCTTCCCTGCTGGTCGCCACGATCTCCTACCTCTTCCTTCCATCCAAGGTGCGACTGTACGAGAACCAGGTGCCGGGGAGGATCGATTCCCCCGCGAACCTGGGATCCTTCGCGGTCGACGTCCTGCGGATGGGGCGTGTGGGCGATTTCTGGGAACCGAACCCCGCCGGCGTTCGCGTGATCTCGCCGGGCGCCACATTGAGCTCCATCCGGGAACTGGCAGCCGAGACCGGACAGATCATATTTCCGGTCTCGGCGGGGGACGGGGTCCTGCTGGGAGAGCTGTCCATCGAGGATCTGCGGCGGGCGCTGCTCTCGAACGCGCCCGAGCAACTCGTGGTCGCCCAGGATCTGATGCATCCGGTCGTGGGACCCCTGGTCCCCGAGGACGACCTCGCCACGGCCGCCCCGCTGCGGGCCACCCGCGAGACCGATGCCGTCCTGGTCGTCAACGACCGGCAAGACCGCAAGATTCTGGGCACCTTCAGCCGCCGCGATCTCGTCATCGCCTACGGGCGGCGCACGACCGCGTAGAAGCACCCCCCCCGGGGCCGGTGTTGCTTCGTCCGCCTGGTCGGGAAGGATCCGTCGTCGCGGTGGCGCGCAAGAAAAAGGGGGCCTCTCGACCCCCTTTAAGCCCGGAACCCCTCGTGTTTGCGGTGAAGTGTTTGCTCGCGCCGGGCCGGCGCGGTCGGGCGGGCGCGCGGCGGCCCGATGCCCCGATGCCTCGCTCGCGGAACGAGGATCAGCGACTCAGCCGGAAGTTCCGGAGAGTTGGAAAGCAGGGCGTGCGGGAGTGGCCCGTTCTCGGACCGGGCCCCACCCTTGACCGATCCGCCGATTGCCCCGCTGCGATCGACGAACCGATTCGGCCATGAGGCCGCCGTTCGGGAAAAAGCCACCGACCCGTCACGCCTGGTTTCCAAACACGTTTTCCCAGCCTGCAAGCATCGGGCCAAGGAGGTCTTCCACCACCTCCCGGAACCTCCGGCTGCAAAGGGAGTTTGAGGCGACCATCCAGCCAGCCTCGATCCTGTCTGGAAATCCAGGAATTTCTGTCCAGTTTTTCTTGACGATGAGTGTCCAGAACCTTATCCTCGCCGCCATGGTCGGTTCCAACGCGAAGTCGGTCCTGATCGTCGATGACGACAAGGATCTGCGGTTCATCCTGGGAGACATCCTCTCCGATGAGGGCTACCGCGTCCTCCTGGCCGCCTCGGGCGAGAAGGCGCTCGAGCTGCTGGGGCGCGAGAGCGTGAACCTGCTCGTGACCGACATGAAGATGCCGGGCATCAGCGGGCAGCAACTCTTCCGGGACTGCTCGAAGCGGTGGCCCCATATCCCGGTGGTCATCCTCACGGCGCACGGCACCGTCGAGGAAGCCCTCGAGATGATCCGGCAGGGCGCCTACGACTACATCGCCAAGCCCTACAACACCCAGGACCTGCTGATGCGCATCAGCCGGGCGCTCGAGCGCGAGCAGCTCGTCGTGGAGAACCGTGCGCTGCGCGAACAGCTCCAGGTCGAAAAAGAGTACATCTTCGGCGATGAGCCGGCGGTCAAGGAGGTCATGGCCCGCGTCGACGCGGTGGCCGGGACCGATTTCTCCGTCGTCCTCATCGGAGAGAGCGGCACCGGCAAGGAGGTCCTGGCCCGCGAGGTCCACAGGCGCAGCAAGCGGTCCCAGAGGGAGTTCGTGCCTGTCAACTGCGGCGCGATCCCCAGGGAGTTGTTCGAGAGCGAATTGTTCGGCAACGTCAAGGGGGCTTTCACGGGCGCCACGACCGACCGTCGCGGGCTTTTCGAGGAGGCATCCGGTGGCTCGCTGTTTCTCGATGAGATCTCCGAGATCTCTCCCGATCACCAGGTCAAGCTGCTGCGCGCGGTGCAGGAACAGGAGATCAAGCGCGTCGGCGACAACACCAGGCGCCCGGTGGACGTCCGGCTCATCGCCGCGACCAACCGCGACTTGATGCCCCTGGTCAAAGCCGGCTCGTTCCGCGAGGATCTATATTACAGGATCTGCGTGATGCCGATCCGTGTGCCGCCGCTCAGGCAGCGCCGAGGCGATATCCTTCCCCTGGCCATGCACTTCCTCGTGCGCGAAAGGTCACAGACCGGCAAACATGTCACGGGGTTCACACGGGCCGCGATGGAGAAACTGCTCGCGTACGAATGGCCCGGGAACATTCGAGAGCTGGAGAATCGGGTGAAACAGTCGCTGATCCTGGCGTCGGACGAGCTGATCGACGCCGACGACCTCCTGCTCGACGACCCGCTCAGTCTGCTCCCCGCCCAGGATGCACTGCATCAGCCTTCACCGGGGTCGACCCCGGCGCCTCCTGCGGCCCGCGCCGAGCCGCTCAGCCTGGCCCGCAAGCGGTTCGAACGCCAGTACCTGATCGATGTCCTGCAGCGACACCGCGGCAACGCGACCATGGCCGCTCGCGAGGCCGGCAAGCACCGTAGCGAGTTTTACTACCTGCTCAAGAAGCACGGCCTGTCGGCGTCGGACTATCGTGACGGCGGCCGGAACCGATCGGAGGAAGCCGGATAGGCCGGCCATCCCGGGACGGGAGCCTCGGTTCACGCTACGCGCGGGTGGGCCGGGCCCTTGACCGTCAACGGCTCCAGGACCGGCGCGCCGTGGACGGCGATCGTGCAGCCGGCCATGCGCACGGGCGGGGCCCTTCTTCACGTCGGGCGCGATCGGCCGGGACGAGACGTCGCCGGGGAAACCGGCGAACGGCCCACGCAGGTCAAGGTTTCTTCTGCAGAAGAACCTCCTTGATCGTATGCAACTCCTGCTCTTTCTTCTCCAGTTGAGCCTTCAACCGCGCCTGGTCGGCGAGCAGGGCCTCGAGGCGCGCCGCGAGTTCCTTCCCACGCGACCGTTCGCGATCCAGAGCGTCCAGCAGATTGAGGATCAACCGCGCCTCACGAGCCCGCGGGTGCTCCGGCGCGTTCGCCAGCACTTTCTCGAACCCCCGGCGGGCCGCGGCGAGATCGCTCTGCCCGCTTTCCGGGTCGGCCCGGAGCCGGGCAACGCGGTAGTCGATATCAGTCTCGACTGCTCGATCATTCTGCGCCGTGGAGGCCCAGTCGTACAGGTCGAGCGCCCTGGAGTAGTCCTCGTGCGATTCCGCGTCCTCGGCCGCCCGGATCGCCAGCTCGGCCTCCGTCGGAGGCGGAGCCGGAGGCCGGCCCTTCTTGACGGTTCCCGCCGAGGGGGCGGCGGGCGGCTCGGCCACCGCATGGCGCCTCAGAGGGCATCCCTGGGAGACCAGGGCCAGCAAGAACAGCGAGCACGCGAGACCACGGCTCAGGGTCGATCCGGTCTGGTTTCTCATCTATGTCTCCTCGCCGATGACGGCAAGTCGATCGGCCCCCGGGCCCGTTCGGCCGTGCGCCGTATCGGGGATCCGGAATATGAATCGTGTGCCGGCCTCTTCGCGGTTCTCCACCCAGATGCGGCCACCGTGCTTCTCGACGATGCCGCGCGAGATCGCCAGCCCGAGGCCGGCGCCCTGTCGCTGCTGGTCACCGTCGTCCTTGCTTACCCGGTAATACCTCTCGAAGATGAAGGGGAGGTCCTCTTGCGGGATGCCCCGGCCGGTGTCGAGCACCGTGACACGGATCCAGCCCGATTCAGCCTCCACCGTGAGACCCACCTGGCCCCCGGGATCGGTGAACTTGAGAGCATTTCCCAGCAGGTTATTGACCACTTCCCGGAGACGGTCGGGATCGGCCCAGATCCTCTCGGGAAGATCCGGTCCGATATGGACTTCATACTTGATCCCCTTCCGGTGCGCAACTCCTTCGAACCCACGCGCCACGGATGAGAAGAACGACGCGGTGCGCAAGGCGCGAAAGTTCATCGTGACCCGCCCCGCCCGCAACCGCGACAGATCGAGCAATTGCGAGACGAAGTCGGCCATCTGGTCGACCTGTTCTTCCAGGTGGGTCAAGATCATGTCCTGCTCGCCGGTGAGGGGACCCCGCGAGCCCGAGCGCAGGAGTGAGGCGAACCCCTTGATGCAGGTCAAGGGGGTCTTGAGCTCGTGAGAGGCCGTCGCGACGAACTCCGCTTTCATCCGGTCCAGCTCGCTGAGGCTCGCCGCCATCCGGTTGAAGGCCTCCGAGAGAAGGCCCAGCTCATCCCGGCCGCGCACCGGAATCGGCTCATCGAAACGACCGCGGGCGACCCGTTCCGTGCCGGCGACCAGTTCCCTCAGGGGACGGCCGAGGCTGAGAAGGATCACGATCCAGACGATGGACGACAGGATCAGGGACGCGACGAGCGCCGAGAGCGTGAACCGCGCGGCGAAGTTTCCGATGCCGGCCACATCCGCGATGCGGCGGCGGACTCTTTCCGTGTAGTACTCCTGGAGGGAGGCGAGGTTTCGGGCCGCGTTCTTCTCGGCTTCGGTCAGACGCTCCGGATCCTCCCCGCGCCGCATCTGCACGGCGTAGAGGCGTGCCATGGCCCTCTCGAGCTCGAAATGGACCTCCTGGGGCCCCTTCGAGTCCAGCTGCTCGATCTGCCTCAACTCGGTGTCGAACTGCCGGCGGACCTTCTGGAACTGCTGGAGATACTCGCTGGGCTCGGGCGTCGTCGCGACGAGGCGCCCGTACAGGATCACATCATCCAGGAGGTTGCGCATGCGCGCGGCGGCCAGCGTGCCCGGGAATTCCGATTCGGACAGATCCCTTGCGCGGGAATTGATCTGATGGATCGAATAGACCGAGTAAGCCGCCGGTGCCAGCAAGACGAGAATGACGGCCAACGCCGGCAAGATCACCTTGTGCCTGATGCGCAGTGTCATCGGGGAGCCTTACGGCCGATTCCCATGGCCGAGCCATACGCCGACCATGCAGCGCTGCCGCGACGGCCCGAGGATATCAGATAGGAGCCCCACCGGCCAACGACTGGACCACCGTGATGGCGGCCACCTCGACGATATCCTCCACGCTACAGCCTCGGGAGAGATCGTTGACGGGCTTGGCGAGTCCCTGGGTGATCGGACCCAGCGCCCGTGCGCCCGCCACCCGTTCGGTGATCTTGTAGGCGATATTACCGGAGGAAAGATCGGGGAAGATCAGAACATTCGCGCGCCCGCCGAGCACGCCGCCCGGGGCCTTGCTCGAAGCGATGGCCGGCACGAGGGCGGCATCGACCTGCAGTTCGCCATCCAGCAGGAGGTCGGGGCGACGGGCACGCGCCATCGCCACGCCCCGTGCCACCTTCTCCGCCGCCGGGTGCTTCCCGCTGCCATGCGTAGAAAACGACAGGAGCGCCACGCGAGGCTCGCACTCCATCAGGAACTGCGCGCTGTCGGCGGACTGGATCGCGATCTCGGCGAGCTGGTCCGCTGTCGGCTCCGGAACGAGGCCGCAGTCCGCGTACAGGAGGCTGCCGTCCTCACCGATCGAACGGTTCGACGTTTCCATCAGGAAGAACGAGGAGACGGTCCGCACGCCGGGCGCCGGCCCCACGGCGCGCAGCGCCGCCGAGAGCGTCTGCGAAGTCGTGTGGGCCGCCCCGGCCACGCTGCCGTGCGCCGCTCCGGTTCGAACGAGCAACGCCGCGTACAGCAACGGATCGCGCACGGCGCGCGACGCCTCCTCCACCGTGACCCCCTTGGATCGGACGCGGTCGTGGTGGATGGCGGCGAACTCCTCCAGCCGGCCCGATGTGTCCGGCTCCTCGACGAGGCATTCCGAGAGGACATTCTCGCCCAGGCCGAGTCCGGCCGCGCGGTCCAGGATGACCCGCCTGTCGCCCAGGAGCAGGACCTTCGCGATCCCTTCCTCGACGATGCGGGCGGCGGCTCGTATGACCCGATCATCGCACGTCTCGGGCAAGACGATGGTGCGCGGGTTGGCCCGCGCTTTGCGGATCAGCCTCTCGATGACGCGTGCCAGGTCAGGATCCTCCTTCGCCGGACCAATCTAGCACATGGCCCCAGCGCGTCCCGCGCAAGGACGTCGTTCCCAGCAGGAGCGCATAAAACGGAACGTACTCGGCCCACCGCACCCAGGTCCCCCCGAGGTAGGCGAGTGGGATCAACCCGGAGAGCGCGATCCACGCCGGCGAGGGGAAGAGGGCGAGCCACGGGAGAACCCACAGAAGGTACCAGGGGTGCAGAGTCGGCTGCACCAGGAGCATGGTCGCGGTGAACAGATACAGGGCGCGCTCGATCGGCAGATCCGCCCGCCATCGAAGCCGCGCCAGGCGGGCAAGAACGATCAGGGTGATCAACCACGCGACGCCCCGGGCCAGCATGTGCGGTTGCGTGAAGAGGCTGTCCACTCCGTGCGTGTCCGCCCAGCCCTTCGCCACCGGTGAGATACCGCTCCAGGCGATGCCGCGCTCGAAGAGGGAGAACAGCGAATCGTTGAAACGCCATCGCTCGGCGTATTGCGTGAGCGAACGCACCAGGTTCCAGCCGGCCCCGGAATACGGCAGGTACGCCACGGCCACGACGACCGGTGGGATCATGACCGCCGGCCACCACCTCCGGCGGACGAAGAGAGGGGCCAGGAGGAGGGGAAAGATCTTCGAGGCGGCCGAGAGACCGAGCGCCATCATTGACAGGACACGCCGGTCCCCTATAATTCCGAGCGTTGCGGCCAGGAGGAGAAGAACCGCCAAAGGGTCATTATGCCCGCTGCTCGCCACCTCGACGATCACAAGCGGGTTCCACGCATAAAGCAGGACGTGATCCGCCAGGCGCTGTCTGACCCTCAAGAGCCGGCACAGCAGAACGATCAGGGCCACATCCGCCGAGACAAACAGCAGCTTCACCACCCAGAAGGAGGGATGGATGAAGGCCGCGAGCGCAAAGGCCCATTCCATCATCGGGGGGTAGATGGCTGGTAAATCCTTGTAGTTGACTCCCTGGTAGACATGGTCTCGCAACGACGTCAGGTGGGAATCCGATGGACTGTAAAGGTACGGGTTGATCCCGTGAACCTGGAGCTTTCCTTCCCAGATATACCGGTAGATGTCGCCCGACAACGAGGGTGTCGTTGGCACGAGCAGGAGCCGGAAGACGACGGCCGCCCCGAGGATGGTCTTCGCGGAAAGCGGCGTCGCCTGCGCGTGCGCCCGCGCCGGCAGCACCGTGAGAACCGCGAGGATGTAGGCCGCGAACAACACGGCGTGTATCGCCAGGTACAACCCCGTCCGCTTCGTCAGATCGCCGGATGCGGCAAGAGCCAGGTAACCGCATCCCGACAGCAGCGCCAGACTCAGCAGACGGCGGTGATACGATGACATCGATTTCTCTAGGCCTCGAGATCGCCTATTACTCGGTGCTTTCACTGCTGGCGCTGTACGGCCTGCATCGTTTTTGCCTTGTCGTGATATACCTGCGCCGGCGGCGGACGTTCACCACCCTGCGCGACTCCGGCGGCAACCTCGAGCCGGTCGTCTGGCCGAGGGTCACCGTCCAGCTCCCCATTTTCAATGAATTCTACGTGATCGAGCGTCTGATCGCGTCAGCCTGTTCCCTGCAGTACCCGGCCGGTCGTCTGGAGATCCAGGTTCTGGACGATTCGACCGATGCCACACGCGAGCTGGCCGGCCGGCTGGTCAAAGAGTACCGCGGCCGTGGCCACGACATCCATCACCTGCATCGCAGCCATCGACGTGGGTACAAGGCGGGCGCTCTGGCCGACGGGCTCGCACGCGCCCGCGGGGAGCTCATCGCCATCTTCGATGCCGACTTCATCGTCCCGCCGGACTTTCTCCTCAGAACCGTCCCGCGGTTCCTGGACGCATGCACCGGCGCGGGACTGGGCATGGTCCAGGCCCGCTGGGGACACGCGAACCGGGATCAATCGCTCCTGACACGCATGCAGGCGCTGCTGCTCGACGGGCATTTCGTCATCGAGCACGGCGCGCGCTACCTGTCCGGGCGCTTTTTCAATTTCAACGGCACGGCGGGCATATTCCGGCGCCGATGCATCGAGGACGCCGGGGGATGGCAGGCGGATACCCTGACGGAAGACCTGGATCTTTCGTATCGCGCGCAGCTCGCCGGATGGCGCTTCGAGTACATGCCGGATCTCGTCGTTCCGGCCGAGCTGCCCGTGGAGATCAACTCGCTGAAATCCCAGCAACGCCGTTGGGCCAGGGGCTCGGTTCAAACAGCCCGCAAGCTGCTGCCAAGGATGCTGGCCGCTCCCGTGCACCCTCTCATCCGGCTCGAGGCGGCCATCCACCTGACCAACAACGTCGCCTATGTCTTGATGTGCCTCCTCGCGATCCTGATCGTGCCTGCCTTCCTGGTGCGTTCGGATGACACGACGGCCTACCTCCTGCTGGACCTCCCCCTGTTCCTGGCCGGCACGGCCTCCTATGCGCTGTTTTGCGGCGTGGCCCAGCGGGCGACCCGCAGCGATTGGGCGAAAACCCTCCTCGCGATTCCAGCGATGATGGCCCTCGGGATCGGCTTGAGCCTGAACAACGGCCTGGCGGTTCTTTCCGCCTTCGGCCGCCGGTCGACGGAGTTCCAGCGCACACCCAAGTACAGGCTCGGGCGCGACCGGGCGTCGTGTCGCGACTGGAAACGGCTGTCCTATCGCGGCCCGCGTTCCGCCTTGATCCTTCTGGAAGGGGCCTTCGTGGTCTACTTCACGAGCGCGATCGTCGCCGAGGTGCTCGAGG